>DAOQII010000281.1:0-3151 GCA_035339455.1 Chitinophagales bacterium | reverse complement strand
AAATTCGGAGTTGAACATGCACTTGCTGTATCTGTATTTATGATTATCCTCGAAATTTATTTGGGTATTGCCCTCATTTTAGGAACTTGGAAAAAATTGACACTTTGGTTGTTGGTATTGCTGATTTTATTTTTCACTTTCCTGACCGGATATTCTGCCAAAACCAACAAAGTAACCGATTGCGGCTGTTTCGGCGATTTTATAAAACTGGCTCCGATACAATCTTTTTACAAAGACATTTTACTCACCGTATTGAGTTTTATCTTGTTGTTTGGTCAAAAATATATTAAAGATATTTTAGGCGTTATTCCAAATCGTATTATTTTAGGTGTATTAACCTTGGCATCCATTTGGTTTACTTACCGCAATATCGTACACGAACCGATAGTAGATTTCCGACCGTATAAAGTAGGTACATCTGTACCAGACTGTCTGAAATTGCCACCAAATGCAAAGAAAACCATAGTAGATATGGTGTATACTTATAAAAACAAGAAAACGGGTGAAGTGAAAGAGTTTAAAAATTCATATCCCGACCCGGCAGATTATGCAAACTGGCAATACCTGGACAGAAAAGATGTGATAGTGCAAAAAGGAGATGAGCCAAAATGTAAAGACTTTATTATAAAAGATGCAAACAGTGGTGACAATACTGCCATGTTTTTTGAAGAACCCGAATATCTGTTTTTTATTTTAAGTCCTAATTTGGATAAAGCCAATGAGAAAGCATTCAGCAAAATGATTCCGGTAACAGAAGATGCGATTAAAGATGGCAAATATGCATTTGTGATTACAGGCAGCATACCATCGGAAGCAGAAGCTTTTAAAGCAAAAATGAAAATTCCGTATGATTTTTATTTTATGGACCCGACACCTATCAAAACCATCATGCGCTCCAATCCGGGCTTATTGATTATGAAACAAGGCAAAATAATCGCTAAGTTTCATTATAACGATGTGCCGAGTTATAGCGATATAAAAAAATTATACCTTAAATAAATATGCAAGCTCATTTTTTTGCTTCACAAAGTGAGTTTAGGAAGTGGTTAGAAAATAATCACCAAACAGAAAAAGAGCTAATAGTAGGATATTACAAAGTAAATTCGGGCAAGCCTTCTATGACATGGTCGCAATCTGTAGATCAAGCACTATGTTTTGGATGGATAGACGGTATCCGGAAATCAATTAATGATGAAAGTTATTCTATTCGTTTTACCCCACGCAAAAAAAACAGTATTTGGAGTGCTGTTAACATTCGTAAAATGGAGGAGTTGTCAAAATCCGGACTGATGACTGAATTTGGATTGCAAGCTTTCAGTCATAAAAAAGATGAGAAATCAAAAATGTATAGTTATGAAATTGGACAGGTAGAATTGCCAGAATCTTATTTGAACATTTTTAAAAAAAATACCGATGCATGGATTTTTTTTGAAAAACAACCTACTCATTATAAAAAAAACACGTACAAATGGATAATGACTGCCCAATTAGATAAAACGAAATTATCCAGATTGGAAAAAGCAATCCATCATTCTACACAACAACTTAGATTAAAATGGTAATTTACTATTAATTATAAATAAAAATATGATTATTTTAGATTTTAATTTTACAAAAATCATACGTGTTTTGATTTTTACGGCACTATTCTTCTTTTGCGAATTAAATTCAGAAGCCGAAAATAAATACCTTATTTCTTATACTAAAGTAAATTCCTATTCAAAAAAAGAAATAAAATCCATCTGGAAGAAACACCATATCCCAAAAATTATTTTGCCCGTAAATGAAGGTATAGATGTGTACGAAATACTATACAAAGCTCCCTGGATAGACAGTTCCTTGATTACCTGTTCGGGTATTTATTATGTTCCCCAAAGCTCCAAAGCCATGCCTTATGTCATGTATGGACATGGCACGCAAATAGAACGCAGCCGTACAATCAGTCCGGATGATGCACAACAAGGCATTTGCTTAGGTTTTGCTGCCGATGGCTATTTGGCTTGTTATCCCGATTATTATGGCATTGGAAAAGGGGAGAAGCGGCATTTGTATCAGCATGCCTGGAGTGAGGCAATGTCTTTTATTTATATGCTGTATGCCGTGGATGAAATGAATAAAGCACTTGCCATTAAAACAAACGGACAGCTATTTTTAACGGGCTATTCACAAGGCGGACATTCCTCTTTTGCTGCACAAAAATATATTGAGGCTTTACACGACCCACGTTTTAAAGTTACGGCAAGTTCGCCCATGAGCGGCGCTTACGATATGACGGGCGAACAAGATAAATTTATGTTTCAGCCATATCCCCGCCAGTTTTATTTGCCTTATTTATTAACCTCTTATCAGCTTGCTTATCATATTTTACCTTACACTAATATTTATTCCATTTTTAAATCGCCTTATGATACTCTACTGCCCAACTACTTTGAGAACAATGATCATAAAACGCTGTATGAGCTAAATAAAATGCTGCCGCCCATCCCTAAAGATATGGTGCTGGATAGCCTAGTGAATGCCTACCAACAAGATAATAATTACATTTTCAAACAAAAGCTGAGGGAAAATAATTTGACGAACTGGAAACCGGAAGCGCCGGTGCAACTGTGTTTTTGCAAGGGCGACAGAGAAGTCAGTTATAAAAATTCGATTGCTGTGTATGACACCATGACCACCTCTGGCGTTAAGGCAATAAAACTCAACAACCTGAGCGACCATTTGGACCATAATACTTGTGCACCATTTGCTGTGTTGGCCACTAAGTATTTTTTCGACCGATATAAAAAGCACGGCACTAATCCGAAGATGAAAGATGTGCCGAAATTTAAACTTAAATTGGTGGGCATTGTGAAAAAGAAAGAAGAAAAAAAATACCTGAAAGAAAAAAAAGATAATATCCGTTATTAATGAATACCAAATCATTGCGCATAAAAATTTGCGGGCTAAAAGATGCATCGCAGATACTTCAAATTGCAGACATGCAACCCGATTTTATCGGCTTTATATTTTACCGGAATTCGCCGAGATATATTTTGGACGGACTCAATCTCAATGAGCAAGTGAATATGCAATTTCAACTGTCAGCTATCAGTCATCCCGTACAAAAAGTGGGTGTGTTTGTCAATGAAGATATTAAATCGCTGATACGTAT
>DAOQII010000280.1:0-3152 GCA_035339455.1 Chitinophagales bacterium | reverse complement strand
CTTATTCATGAAATTGACCAACACGGAAATTATAAAACAACCCATCTGAGTCTGAATACACAATTGCAATATGTTGTAGTAGCAGGCAACTGGTTTGCGGTTACAGCACAAGGCAATTTAGATTTTTCACTTTGCGGATGCACCGTCATTCCGGCATTTTCATTTGAAACTTTTGAATTGGCAACTTGCCAAAAATTAAAAGCAACATTTCCCCAACATGCTGATATTATACAACAACTTACACGAAGCTGATGCAGGAAAAAACTATAAAAATACATGCCCCTTTGTTTACTGCTCTTGAAGAAAGTTTACATGCAATTTTTGAACAGGGAGTTTATGCAGATAAAGAAGTGGCACGTGCATTAAAAGCAAACAGAAATTGGGGTTCGCGCGACAGGAGTTTTTTTGCGGAAACAGTTTATGATATTGTTAGATGGAAAAGAAAATATGCATTTCAGCTGGAGCAATCTGCGATACAAGATCCTAAAAATAATGTACAAGCGTTAATTGGAATCAGCTTATTAAACAGAAATTATGCTATTCAAAATCCGGAAAGAACAAGGCTGACTTCAGCAGACATTGACCTCTTGAAAAAACAACTTTTGATGCCCATCGCGCAACCTGCTATCGCAACATCTTATCCGGTTGAATTATATAATTATTGCGAACAAGCACTTGGCAATACGTGGCATGCAATTGCTGAGCAGCTTAATACTCAAGCTAAAGTCTATTTGCGAGTCAATACCTTAAAATCTACAAAGAAAAAAATAAGTGAAATATTAGAAAAGGAAAACATAGCATTTCGCGATGATTGTCAAACCGTTTTTTCACCCTATCTGTTGGAAGACAGTCTGGAAATTATAACAAAAAACAAGCTTAAAAACTCCACTCATTATACCAATGGCTATTTTGAGTTTCAGGACATAGGTTCGCAATTAATCAGCGTGTTTGCCCTTCAAAACATCCCAGATTTCAGCAATTTCACGCTACTGGATATGTGTGCAGGTGCAGGTGGTAAAACCTTGCATTTATCGACATTGATGAAAAATAAAGGAAAGATTATCGCTACGGATTTTAATGAAAAAAGATTAGTACAATTACAAAAAAGAATACAACATGCCGGATGTAAAAATGTAGAGATTACAGATTTTTCAGCTTTACAGAATATGACCAATCGCTTTGATTTTATCTTAATTGATGCGCCATGTAGCGGATTAGGCACTTTAAAAAGAAGCCCGGATATCAAGTGGAAATTAAGCATTCGTGACATCGAAAATTACTGTAACATACAACAAAAATTATTGCACGATGCAAGCACATTGCTCAACAAAAACGGGACTATGCTTTATGCCACATGCAGTATTTTGCCGCAAGAAAATGAAAACCAAATTAAACGATTTCTGGAAAATCAAACTGCTTTTAAACTTGCGGCAGAAATAAAAATAAACCCGGCACACTATCCCAGTGATGGTTTTTATATGGCGAAGTTGCAAATCAAAAAATAAGCTGCAAATTAGAAAAAAACATTTCAAAGATTTTTGTCAATTAATTTCATAAAAAATCTACTTACTTAAAAACTCCCTTCAATCACATTTCATCATAAAAGGGCAAGGCTGGAATTTGTAAAATCTTATTTTCTTCCAGGTTGAAATAGTAATTCTTTTTGCCGTTGCTCAACCACAAATAAGGCACATTTAACTGCAGATTATAAATGGCAATTTGCTTGCACACTTTTTCATCGAGGGCTTCTGTATCCGCTTTGCATTCAACCAACAACACGGGTTTCAGGTTTTTATTATACACGACAATATCATACCTTTTTTTCAGCCCGTTGATGGTCAAACTTTTTTCAACAGAAATAAACGATAGAGGCACAAGCAGTATATCCGTCAAATAACGGATGCAATACTGCCTTACTTGCTCTTCGGGCGTGAAAACTATCCACTTTTTCCGAACGATGTCGAAAATGAATGTTTTATCTTTCTCTTTTTTTAGGCGAAACGCAGTATTTTGCACGCATAAAAATACGACATTGGCTGTTACCTTAGAAACGATTTGGAAAGATTTGCATGCTAAAAAATTCAAACCGGTATATTTTCTTGCCGGCGAAGAAGCTTATTACATTGATTTGATTGAAAATTTCATAGAAAAAAATGCGCTTCAGGACCATGAACGCGATTTCAATCAGGCGATATTTTATGGCAAAGATGCCGACCCGATTCAAGTACTGAACGAAGCCAAACAATATCCATCTTTTGCCGAAAGAAGATTAGTTATTGTACGCGAAGCGCAAGAGTTTAAAGCCAAAGACTGGGAGCTCATTGAAAAATACATTCAAAAGCCTGTAGAATCTACGGTGCTTATTTTTTCACACAAAAACAAATTACCGGATAAGCGAACCAATTTTTACAAATCACTCTCTAAACATACCGAATATTTCGAGTCGAATAAAGTGAGTGAAGACAAGCTGGCTGACTGGATTGCAGGATATGTAAAAAACAAACGCAACTATAAAATCCAGTTGTCTACAGCGCAAGTGCTGGCAGAAAACTTAGGCAATGACTTATCGCGTATTGCCAACGAGATGGACAAACTCTCGGTGATGCTCCCGGATAATGCAGAAATTACGCCTGAAATTATTGAAAAATATATCGGCATTTCTAAGGAATACAACATGACGGAATTTAATCGGGCGGTGGCACAGCGTGATTTCCATAAAGCGATGAAAATGGTGATGTATTTTGAAAAAAATCCAAAAGCCGGTCCCATCGTAGCTATTTTGGCTTATATGTATAATTTATTTGCCCGCCTGCTCATCATGCTAAATGCAAAAGATACCTCATCTGCTTCGTTGCAAATGGGCTTTGGCGGAAAATGGATTCCGGATGAGTATAAGTTTGCCTCGAAAGTATATTCGAAAGCCGAAACCCAAAAAATATTGAGTTACCTGTGTGAGTATGATGCTAAAGCAAAAGGATTATATGCGACAGACAACGCCACCTCCACAGACTTACTGAAAGAACTGCTGGTAAAGATTGTTAGCAGAAAGTAGAAAGTGGTATGTAATAAGTAGTAAGTTGTAAGCAGGCAGAATTAATTTAATAATTATACTTTATCCTTATCATACTCATTACCCTATAGTCCAAACCCAT
>DAOQII010000279.1:0-3172 GCA_035339455.1 Chitinophagales bacterium | reverse complement strand
CACATTATACCATGCTCGAAAATAAAATGTACACTATAACGGCTTCTCTTATCGTTTGGTGTCCTGACTGAACAAATGAGGATGGACTGGTAAGTATACCAACCATTATTGCTTAATATCTTCCAGCTGATTAAAAATTTCCTAAATGTTAAATCATCTAACATTTTTTAACACGACAAAAAATGAAGTATTCATTCTAGCCTTTATTTTTGTGCCTTTCTAAATCAATTGCGTATTCAAAAATTTATACATGGAATCTGTAGATATTAAAGCTCTCAATGAGAAAATCCAACAGGACAGCGCTTTTCTCGATTTGTTGCAACTGGAAATTTCAAAATCTATCGTCGGGCAAAAATACATGCTCGAGCGACTAATGATTGCACTCTTATCGCAAGGACATATTTTGTTGGAAGGTGTACCCGGTTTGGCAAAAACGCTTGCCATAAAATCTTTGTCCGAGGCAATCAATTCAAATTTTTCCCGTATTCAGTTTACACCCGATTTATTGCCTGCCGATATTTTGGGAACGATGATTTATAACCAGGCAAAAGGCAATTTTGAAGTAAAAAAAGGACCTATATTTTCCAATTTCATCTTGGCAGACGAAATTAACCGTGCACCCGCAAAAGTACAGAGTGCCTTGCTGCAAGCTATGCAGGAGAGAAATGTAACGCTTGGCGACACGACCTATAAACTGGAAGAGCCTTTTTTAGTGATGGCCACCATGAACCCCATCGAGCAAGAAGGAACTTATAATTTGCCGGAAGCGCAAGTTGACCGCTTCATGTTGAAAGTGGTAATAGGTTATCCTGAATTTGAAGAAGAACGGCAAATCATCCGCCAAAATGTAAGTGGTGTCAATCCGGGAATTAAACCCGTCGTGTCGCCACATGAAATATTAAAAGCACGAGATACAGTTCGTACCGTTTACATGGACGAAAAGATAGAGAAATACATTTTGGATATCGTGTTTGCAACCCGCGACCCTCAGAAACATAAAATAGACAATCTGAAACATCTTATTGCATATGGTGGTTCGCCTCGTGCAAGTATCAGTCTGGCACTGGCTTCCAAATCGTATGCATTTATTAAACGCAGAGGTTATGTAATCCCAGAGGATGTGAGAGCTGTAGCACATGATGTGTTGCGTCACCGCATTGGAGTCACTTACGAAGCAGAAGCTGAAAATATCACACAGGAAAACATCATAGATACAATACTGAACAGAGTGGAAGTGCCTTAGCCGATTTGGCAATCTGAATAATTAGCTAAGTTGTAATGATTATTCCATTTAAAATCTAAAATCCAACATTTATCGTTTCCATATGGAAGTAAACGAATTGCTCAAAAAAGTACGTCAGATTGAAATCAAGACTCGAGGCTTGACGAATCATATTTTTTCGGGTGAGTATCATTCTGCGTTCAAAGGACGGGGTATGTCGTTTAGCGAAGTGCGAGAGTATCAGTATGGTGATGATGTGCGTAATATTGACTGGAATGTAACCGCAAGGTTTAAGCAACCTTATATCAAAATATTTGAAGAAGAAAGAGAGCTGACAGTTATGTTGCTGATAGATGTAAGCAAATCGGTTTTTATCGGCACACAACAGCAACCTAAGAATGAAATTATTTCTGAAATAGCCGGTATCTTATCTTTTTCAGCTATCAAAAATAATGATAAAGTGGGCGTCTTGTTTTTTAGTGATAAGGTGGAAATGTATATCCCTCCAAAGAAAGGAAAATCACATATACTGCGTATCATCAGAGAGATACTGAATTTTACGCCTTCCTCACATAATACCAATATCTCACTGGCTTTAGCAAGTGTATACAATATGGTGAAACGCAAAAGTATAGTTTTTATCATTTCCGATTTTATGGATGAAAATTATGCTGACGAACTTAAGCATGTTGCTAAAAAACACGATACCATTGGCATAAAAGTGTTTGATGCACTGGATAATGAATTGCCAAAAATAGGCTTGCTGCAAGTACAAGATGTAGAAACCGGACAAACACATTGGATTGATACAAACGATAAAACTACCTTGTCAGCATATAAGGAGCGGAGTGTTTTTTATGACAAAAATTTTGAAAACAGTTTTATCAAGTCTGGAGCTGACAAGATAAAAATAAATGCTGCAAAGCCTTATGTACATCTATTGATGAATTTCTTTAAGAAAAGAGCATAGCATAATGAGATAATTAGAAAATTAATAATAGAGCTAAAAAAAGTAAACGAAATTATTTTGAGATTAATTTGGTGGCATATTGAAAATTTGTTGTGTAGCATGAGGAAATATAATTCTTCACGTCTTCACATTTCCGGATTTTCATATTGTATCATTCTACTGATTTTCAGTTGCTCCTTTTTACAAATACAGGCGCAGACAGCCACGGCTGTAGTTAAAGAAAAAGAATATCTGATAGGAGACTGGATTCCGGTAGATTTATATGTTGAAGCAAAAAGTAATGCGCGCGTTGTATTTCCGAATCTAAAGGATTCTATCTCTGAGATAATAGAAGTAGCCAACTTTACTCCGGTTGACACGGTAAGAAAATCAGGCGTTAACCAATATCATCAGTTAGTAAATTTAATTGTATTCGATACCGGCAGGATACTTTTGCCACAGTTTCAGTTTTTGATAGATAATAGCGGAAAAATAGATTCTATAACAACATCTGCTGAAATGATTCATGTAGCCGGTGTTGAAATTGATACAACACAGGATATAAAACCCATAAAAGAACCGCTAAAAATTCCACTTACTTTTAAGGAGGTGCTTCCATTCTTGATAGGAGCATTTGTCTTAGCAGTATTAGGGGCATTGCTGGCATGGTATTTTATAGAAAAAAGAAAAAAACTAAAACCAGTAGATGAAAAATACTTGTTGCCTCCCCATGTCTGGGCAGTACAACAACTGCAAAAACTAAATCAGAAAAAACTGTGGCAAACCGGGAATGTAAAAGAATATTATTCTGAGCTGACGGATATTGCCAGAACATATATTGAACTGCGCTACAAAATTCCTGCAATGGAGCAAACCACGGATGAGCTTATGGATGCCATGCACAAAGGCGTATTAAAACAATCGCTGAAAAAAGAACTGAACGAAGTACTGACCTTAAGTGATTTGGTAAAATTTGCAAAAGCCCAACCGGATATGCTGGA
>DAOQII010000278.1:0-3182 GCA_035339455.1 Chitinophagales bacterium | reverse complement strand
GATGAACGCCGCAATATGCTGACCAAAGACGAAACTATGCGCATAGAACCTTTACTGAATACCGAAATTTTAAAAGGCGGCGGTATGTATGTCGAATATCGAAGTGATGATGCTCGCCTGACCATTGAAGTGTTTAAAACCGCCGTAGCCCGCGGGGCAATTTGCGTGAATTATGTTGCCTGTAAGAGTTTGCAGTACGACGAAAATAATAAGATAAATGGTGTTCTTGCTCACGACGTCATTACCAATACTGAGTTTACTATCAAAACGAAGAAGATAATCAATGCCTGCGGCCCTTGGGTGGATGAAATACGGGAGAAAGACAATTCATTAAAAAAGAAAAGACTTCATCTTACTAAGGGTATTCATATCGTAGTGAAAAAGGAACGCATACCGCTCTATCAATCCACCTATTTTGATGTCATTGACGGCAGAATGATCTTTGCTATCCCACGAGGAAATAAAGTATATATCGGCACAACAGATACGAATTACAAACAAGATAAAAACTATCCTTTTGCTGATATTGAAGACGTTACTTACTTGTTGAATGCAGTCAATCACATGTTCCCATCTGTCAATTTGAGTGTTACGGATATTGAAAGCAGCTGGGCGGGCTTGCGACCACTGATACATGAAGACGGAAAATCGCCATCCGATTTATCAAGAAAAGATGAAATTTTTATCTCTGATTCCAATTTGATTTCAATAGCCGGCGGCAAGCTTACCGGATTCAGAAAAATGGCCGAACGCAGTGTGAATGTCGTTTGCAAGCAATTGAGCAAAGAAGAAAACCGCATATTCCAGCCTTGTACTACGGCAGATATCCAACTGACCGGTGGTGATTTGCAAACAGAACCTCAAGAATATGCCCGCGAGCTACAGTTGCTTTACAAACAATTTTATCTGGATGATGTTACTGACCTTGTGCTTAAATATGGCTCGAACACTTCCTATATTTTAGCAGCAGCTCATGAAGAATTCCAAAATCATTTATTACAGGCAGAAATGGAATATTGCATGGAAAATGAATTATGTACCAATCTTTCCGACTTCATTATCCGCCGTACAGGAAGATTGTATTTTGACCGTCCTCAGACTGCTAATCTGATTCCTGTTATCGAAAATTATTTTAATACCGAATTAAATATCCCTGAAGAACAAGCTGCAAAAAACAAAGCTGCATTTATGAAAGAATTTGAAGGCGTTAAACGCTTTTAAACTAAAGCCTATCTTTCTTCCTGGAATTTCGCTCGTTTTACCAACGGATTACTGCGCATTTCGTAAAAATTTTCTCTGTTTCTGTAGATATCGATTGCAGAATATATTGCCTGACGGAATGAACTTTCATCAGCAATGCTTTTGCCGGCAATATCTTCGGCTGTTCCATGGTCGGGCGAAGTGCGGATGACTTTTAATCCGGCCGTATAGTTGATGCCCTCCTCACCTGCTATATATTTAAAAGGAATCAAACCCTGATCGTGATACATGGCTAAGATGCCATCAAATTTTGTATAAGCACCCGATGCAAAAAATCCGTCAGCCGGATAAGGACCAAATACGACCATGCCATCATTTTTTGCATCATTTACTGCGGGTAAAATAATATCCCGGTCTTCTGTGCCAATAAGTCCGCCATCTCCTGCATGCGGGTTTAATCCCAACACGGCGATGCGCGGTTTGTCAATACCAAAATCTTCCATCAGTGTGGCATTCAGAATATGCAGCTTGCGCAGTATTTTATCTTTTGAAATTTTTGATGCAACCTCTTTGATTGGAACGTGATCGGTAACTAAACCAAGTTTTATCTTGTCTGACGACATCAACATCAGCACTTCATTCGCACCAAAATATTGTTTGAGATAATCCGTATGTCCGGCAAAGGCAAACTCACTGGAGTGGATATATTTTTTGTTTATTGGTGCTGTGATCAGCACGTCGATATTCCCGTCTTTAAGAGCCGAACAAGCAGCAGCTAAGGATTTGAATGCATATTTTCCGGTAGTTTCAGTAGGCTCACCTATATTGATTTGAAATTCTTCTTCCCAAACCGGAATAATATTCAAAGAATTATTACTCAGATTGCCATAACCCTTAACGGTAGTGTACTGAAATTTTTCGACACCATCAATGGCTTTTTTATAATACGACAACACTCTGGGGTTACCGAATAAAATAGGAGTAAAATGTTTATAAATCTGTTCGTCCGCGAAAGTTTTCATAATTATTTCGGGACCAATTCCGCTAACATCACCCAGCGTTATGCCTACTCTCAGTTTCTCTTTTTTCACTATCATCCTTACACAAATTTTTCACAAAGGTAAACAATAATCTGACACCATAGCCGGTAGCCCATTTTCCTCTGTAACTATAAGGTGAAGTTACGAAGGCAGGACCTGCTATATCAAAATGCATCCAAGGATATGAAGTAAAGTATTCCAGAAATTTTCCTGCAGTAATTGAACCCGCCTCGGCCGGACCTAAATTTTTCAAGTCGGCAATATCACTTTTCATATACTCGCCATACTCTCGCCACATTGGAAACTCTACCACTCTGTCACCGGTTTTATTTGCTGCCTTGCGAATTTTCTTTTTCATCGCTTTATCCGCAGTTCCCATAATAACAGCTGCTTCTTTACCTATTGCCCGCATGGCGGAACCCGTTAATGTTGCAAAATCCAGAACCAATTCCGGATTAAGTTTTTTTGCATATTGTAATGCATCTGCCAAAATCAAACGACCTTCTGCATCCGTGTTCAGCACTTCTACGGTACTTCCATCGTACATCGTAATGATATCTCCCGGACAAATGGCTCTGTCGGATGGCCGGTTTTCAACCGCTGGTATCAAGCCGATAACATGATAATTTAATTTTGCTTTAGCTATTGCATACATTCCACCAAGAACACAAGCCGAACCTGCCATATCACATTTCATCGCCTCCATGCCGGCACCGGGTTTTAGCGAAATGCCACCTGTATCAAACACCACGCCTTTTCCAACTAGTACCAGCGGTTTGCTGTTTTTGGGTTTAGCCGGTTTATATTCCAGTATATTAAAAGTGCCAGGCTCTAAACTGCCCTTGTTTACGGCCAGAATACCGCCCATTTTTTCCTGTTCTATCTTTTTTTGATTCCAGACTGTTGCTTTAATTCCCACTTCTTTACAAATTGCCTGCATAT
>DAOQII010000277.1:0-3184 GCA_035339455.1 Chitinophagales bacterium | reverse complement strand
TTGAACTCAACACGACGGTTTTGCGCTCTACCGGCTGCAGTTTTATTGTCTGCAATCGGTTTTGTCAAGCCATATCCTGATGAAGTCATTCTGTCTGCAGAAACACCTTGCTTAATCAAGTAGTCCATAGCTGCTTTTGCTCTGTCTTGGGACAATTTCAAGTTTTTGTCTGCATTACCCACATTATCAGTGTGTCCTTCTATACTTACATTATAGTAGTCATATTCTTTCAAAATTTTAGCTACTTCATTCAATATTGAATAAGATACCGGCTTGATAACAGATTTTCCTGTTTCAAATTGAATATTGCGTGCTTTCAACAATACTTTTTTGATTTTCTCTTCCAATACCGGACAACCTTGGTTGTCTTTAGGTCCTTTTACTGTAGGGCATTTATCGTCTTTATCCAATACGCCGTCACCGTCAGTATCAGGATATGGGCAACCCATGTTTTCTCTTGGTCCTGGAACGGTAATACATTTATCTTCGTTGTCATACAAACCATCTTTATCTGTATCGGGGCAACCTGCATGAGCTTTATCGCCAAATACATCCGGACAAGCATCTTCGCTGTCAATTACACCGTCTTTATCACGGTCAGGGCAACCTTGTAGTTCTTTTAAGCCTGCCACATCCGGACATCTGTCGTCTTTATCTGCAATTCCGTCACCATCTCTATCCGGACAACCTTTCAATTCTTTCAAACCTGCCTGATCCGGACAATCATCTTCCATATCAATGACACCATCGCCATCTCTGTCCGGGCAGCCTTGTAATTCTTTCAAACCTGCTACATCCGGACATTTATCTTCAGTATCTAAGATGCCATCGCCATCTCTATCCGGACAACCTTTAGACTCACATGTTCCTTTTTGCATAGGACATAAATCTTTTTTATTCGATACGCCATCTTTGTCTTTATCTTTTGCTGTTCTGTTAGGTATAGAAACTTTTAATCCTAATTGAATGTTGATATCACGGGTATTTCCTTTTTTCAGTTTTATTAAAGAAGAAAGAATGTCTTGAGATGCCAAATACAACGGACCTGCTCTAAATCCTAAACCCCATTGTACATTCGCCAACTGATCTACAGCTACCGGCATATAAACACCTGCCCATTTGTAATCATAACGAGGAGTAACGGAAACCATACTCAAATGGTGTACATTGTTTTCTTTTTGAGGAATTGGGTTGATTTGTGCCGCCACATTAACGCCAAATCCTTTGATAATATTAACATCAGCCCATACATTAATAGTAGTAGGTAACCACATTTTAAAAGTACTGTTGTTATTAAGCGGCGTACCTGCATTTAACCAAGTATAGTGCAATGTATTTTGGTCAAACGGATTGCTTTCTTTTATGTTGGCTAAATAGTAATCTCTTACAGAATCTGATTTTGTAAATTTAAGACGACCAATGTTTACCACAGATAACCCAACTTGTATAAAGTGTTTATCTCTGTCGTTGTAATACATGTCTTTGCAATCCATGCTGTATTTATACTTGTCTTTGTCTTTTCTAAATTCATAAACTACAGCAACATCGCCTGCTGCTGACCAGTTCGAGATTTTGTTAGACAAAATATCCTTTGTGAAGAAACTATTTTGGTCATAGTTACCACTGTTAGAAGGCAAGAAATACTCTAAGTTTTTTGTAGCACCTGCATATACATTGGTATTAGTAATATGGATAGTATCTAAATTGTCAAACGTGTAATTCAACTTATCAGAATAAGCATAAGCCGCAGCCAAACCTTTTACGATTTTCAAAGTAGCACCTACTTTTAAGAAGTGTTTTTCTTTGTCCAATACCACTCTAGAATAAGTAACGCCCAAGTCAGCCCATGCCATACCTTTAAAGCCGATATTGGCTAAAGACTGTGGTTGATTGGTAAAGTTTCCAATTTTAGTGAATGCATCTGTACCCCAGCCATAACGGATATTTCGGGCTAAAGCCTCACCCAAATTGTCAACATTTGTTACACTGTTTAAATGTCCTGTAACTGCAATCGCCTGGTTATTGCTTTTGTTTTTTCCAAAAGCTACTAAGAAAGATAGTGGAAGCTGAGTTGTTGTGCTTACATAGCCGAATTTCTTTTTGCCATTCAGTTTTTCAGATAAATTAAGATCACTGTTCCAGCCATTTTTAAAATCGAGTAATTTGCCTTTTACACCCAAGTAGCTGTTGCTTGCTGTAAAGTCTGTGGTGAATAAGTTCACATCAACCAGATAGCGGCTGTCTGCAATTGCAGGATTGTAATTTACATTGGTAACACCGCCGAAATTACTTGCCCGAATGCCAAGAAATTGGGCTTTCATGCCGAATGCCATACATAACAAGGCAAACAGCAAGGGCAGTTTTAAAAATTTTTTTTGCATAAAATTGATTTTAAAGAATAATATTAAAGTAAGTCTCTTTTGAAAGTGCAAAATTATAATGAATATGTCCCTGTATCTTTATTCTGTGCAGTTACATTTGTATTAAGGAATTGTATCATATTATTAACATATTTTAAGTGTTTAGTGCAATCAAGTAAATCTGCCCGTTTTGTTTAGGAAAATGAGCAAAACAGAGGTAAAAAGCCGCTGATATTGTTTTATTCGCAGAAAAATGTATTTTTGTCCTACTTCTTATTGATAAGCCGTGTGGCTTATTTATATATTACCTAGTAAATCAGAATTATTTAGCATGAATTATAATACCGACAGAAGTCATATTTTGATGCGTGAGTATGGCAGACATTTGCAAGGCATGGTGGATTTTGCCGTAAAGATTGAAGACAAGAACGAAAGGCAACATGCAGCCGAAGCTATTATCCAGATGATGGGAATACTGAATCCGCAATTAAGAAATTCTACCGACTATAAACAGAAATTATGGGATCATATTTTTATCATATCAGACTTTAAACTTGATGTAGACTCGCCATATCCCAAACCTACTCCTGAAAATGCTTTTATAAAACCCTCCACGCTGCCTTATCCACAGAAAAGAATTAGAATGAAGCATTACGGAAGAAATGTAGAATCTATGGTGAAAAAAGCCATGGAAATGGAAGAGGACAAAAAAATTGCGTTTACTGAAGTAATAGGCAATTTTATGAAAATGGCTTATAAAAACTGGAGCAACGAAGAAGTAAGCAATGATTTGGTAAAAGGCGATATGAAAACACTATCGGCGG
>DAOQII010000276.1:0-3187 GCA_035339455.1 Chitinophagales bacterium | reverse complement strand
GTAGAAATGTTGCAAATAAAAGGGATAGGTCCCAAAAAAATCAGACAGCTTTGGAAGGAACTGGATATTGAAAATATTGGTGAACTGGAGTATGCTTGCAATAAAAACAGATTACTGGAATTGAAAGGATTTGGCAAAAAAACACAAGAAAATATCTTGCAGCAAATTCATTTTATTCAGCAAAATGCCAATAAATTCAGATGGGCACAGCTGGAGCTTATAGCCAATGAAATAGTTGATGCTTTACAAGAAGAATTTCCTCAGCAACAAATTTCTTTTTGCGGAGATTACAGAAGAAAAAACATTATTTTAGAACAGGTAGATTTTTTAGTGGATATAACTGACGCTGAAATACAAACGCAACTCCAAGAAAAATATAAAGATTATCCGGTAGCATTTCATTTTAGCACTCCACAATTTTTTTATCTTGAATTATTAAAATTGTCTTCAGCCGAAGAACATTTCAGTTTCTTATCTTATAAATTAAACGAACAACAACATTTTTCATCTGAAAATGAAATATATACATCCGTTCATCTTCCTTTTATTCCACCGGAAATTCGTGATAATAATTTTGAATGGACTTATGCAGAACAAAATAAATTAGACCAATTAGTCGAACTGAATGATATAAAAGGAATAGTTCACACCCATACTCAATACTCCGACGGAGCTAATACGATAAGTGAAATGACTGATTATTGCATACGGAATAAGTTTGAGTATTTAGTTATTTCAGACCATAGCAAAAGTGCATTTTATGCCAATGGTTTAACAGAAGACAGACTGATAAAACAACATGAGGAAATTGATAAACTTAATACACATCATCCAGACTTTAAAATCTTCAAAAGTATAGAATGCGATATTTTAAATGATGGATCATTAGATTACTCAGATGAGATTTTGAATACGTTTGATTTAGTTATTGCATCCGTACATGCCAATTTGAAGATGGATGAAGGTAAGGCTATGCAACGCTTATTGAAAGCCATCGAAAATCCAAAAATGCATATACTTGGACATCTTACGGGCAGGCTTTTATTAAGCAGAAGCGGTTATCCTGTCGACCATAAAAAAATAATTGATGCATGTGCACAAAACGGTGTTTGTATTGAAATAAATGCCAATCCTTACCGTCTGGATATTGATTACAAGTGGCTGCAATATTGTATGGAAAAAAATGTATGGATTTCCATCAATCCGGATGCGCATAATTTGCAAGGGATACATGATATTGCTTATGGCATTCATGCGGCCCGCAAAGGCGGGTTGCTCAAAACCTATCTCATTAATGCGCTTCCTGCAAAAGATTTTATTGCCACCTTGAAACAATTTAAAAAGTAGTTAAATTTCTGCTTTTCCAAATTTGTATTGAATTATTGTTAATGGCAAAATTGTATATTCGCACTCTAAATGAAATACATGAAAATAGCAGGTTACGGATTGATTATTTCAGCTTTTATAGCATTGATGTTTTTTCAATGTAAGCAGAAAGATACAAGTGGCAATGTGGAAGTTCAGCATTTTAATCATGATTCTATTGTACAAAACGATCCTACGATAAAAAGGGCTGACTCTATGGCTCGTGTTACTGAAGCTGATGATGAACAGCGTTTAGCAAATGCAACATCTATAAAATTTGATAAAGAAGTGTATGATTTTGGTGAGTGTACGGAAGGAGATGTCATTACAAAAGAAGTAGAATTTACCAATACCGGGAAGAAACCACTCGTTATAGAAAATGCATTTGGTTCTTGCGGTTGTACAGTTCCAACTTATGACAAAGAACCGGTACAGCCAGGTAAAAAAGGCAAAGTGAAGATTCAATTCGATTCAAAACATAAACCAGGTCATAATACGAAAAGTGTCAATATCCAGGCAAATACTAATCCGCCTGTAACTTCCATTACTTTTAGTGTAACGGTGAAAGAGAAATAAGGAATGAAAAATTATCTGTCCTTAGTAAAATTCTCGCATACCCTGTTTGCATTGCCTTTTGCGATGATAGGTTTTGCTTTGGGTATTACCAAGTTGAGAGAAAGTGCCAATAACAACAGCCTTATTGATTCATTTCATCCTGCATTACTGAAACATGTTTATCAAAATCATCCATTGGCTTTTATTATGCTTTATAAGTTGATTTTAGTTTTGATATGTATGGTCACTGCACGCAATGCGGCAATGGCTTTTAATCGCTATATCGACAGGAAATATGATGAAAGAAATCCGCGTACTGCCATTCGTGAAATACCATCAGGTATTATTACACCTAAAAATGCATTAGGATTTGTCATCATCAATTGCTTGATTTTTATTGTTGCCACTTATTTTATCAATCCACTTTGTTTTTATTTGTCTTTTGTAGCGCTTGCCGTTATTTTAGGGTATTCCCTTACTAAAAGATTCACTTTTTTATGTCATTTAATATTAGGCGTAGGATTGGCATTGGCGCCCATTGGTGCATATTTAGCAGTTACGGCTAAGTTTGATATCATTCCTTTGTTTTTCTCGTTTGCCGTTTTCTTTTGGGTAAGCGGTTTCGATATTTTATATGCCTTGCAAGATGAACAATTTGATAAAGAAAATCAATTGTTTTCCATACCGGCATATTTTGGTCAGGATAAAGCAAAATGGATATCGAGGACCTTGCATTTTTGCAGCTTTCTTTGCTTACTCATTGTAGGTATTTTCTATCCGTTCGGTTGGTTGTATTGGATAGGATTTGCCATATTTACAGCTTTACTTATTTATCAGCACAGTTTGGTTATTCGCTTTGGACTGCAAAAAATTGACTTGGCATTTTTTACAACTAATGGTATTGCCAGTGTGTTGTTTTCACTATTTGTCATTTTAGATTTATTGCGTAAAAACAACATTTCTTAAATCACTATTTTTTTCCTTTCTTTTTTATACACTTCTTCTTTTTTGGCTTAGAAGTAGATGTGTATTTAGCGGATGAAACGTCTGAATTATTTTGCGTAATTACCGTCCCGATAAGTAGTTTTGAACTTGTCTTTACCCCTTTTTTTGCACGGTTAAAAGCCTCATTTGTCCAGCTATTGTAAGTGTTGTTTATTCCGATTTTTGCAAAATAGGAGGAGTTAAACAAGCTTTTTTCACTGACAGTACCACTTTGTAAATCGCCTTTAATATTATTGGCAATTTCAGTGTGATTGCCTTCTAA
>DAOQII010000275.1:0-3198 GCA_035339455.1 Chitinophagales bacterium | reverse complement strand
TATTCCGGAACGATTTGAGGCGACAGCGTTAAAAGAAAAACACAAGTATGCTTATTTCCCTTTTGGCGGAGGTCCGAGATTGTGTATAGGCAATAATTTTGCTTTACAGGAAATGCAAATTGTGTTGATTCTGTTTATGCAGCATTTTGATTTCCAAATAGATGAACAATTTATACCGGATATGGAAGCACTAGTTACGCTAAGACAAAAAAATGCATTGTATGCCAAAATAAGGAATAAGGAAGAAGTGAAAATTAATAAGTAATAAGTATTAAGTAATAAGGAGTAAGTAGTAAGAAGAGGAAATTTATTCAGGGATTTTTTTATAAAAAGTATAATTAACTATCAGACCTCAAGCACTAATCAATCACCATTAAAAATTAATCATTCAACATTTAAAATAAAAAATATGGCTGCAACAGAAACTCTGCGAATACCTTTGGGCTATACAGCACCTGACTTTCAACTTTTAGACACGGTTAGTGATAAAGTACTTTCTTTACAACAATTGAAAGGAAATGCTGCAACTGTCGTGATGTTTATCTGTAATCATTGTCCTTATGTGAAGCATGTAAACAAACAAATTGTGCAATTGGCAAATGACTATCAGCCTCAAGGAGTGGCATTTATTGCAATTTCTTCAAATGATGTAGAAAATTATCCGGATGATGCACCTGACAAAATGAAAGAAATTGCAAAAGAAGAAGCATATCCGTTTCCATATCTGTATGATGAAACTCAAGATACGGCTAAAGCCTATTTTGCAGCTTGTACACCTGATTTCAGTATTTTTGATGCAGATTTAAAATGTGTATATCGCGGTCAACTGGACGATTCAAGACCAAAAAATGAAATTGCATCGGATGGTAAAGATATCAGGACTGCATTGGATAATTTATTACAAGGTCTGCCTGTTGCAGAAAGACAAAAACCGAGTTTAGGTTGTAATATTAAATGGAAAACAGCCTAGTCGCTTTTCTGCCACTATGCTTTTTTGACAAATATAGATTTAAGTGCCAAAGCACCAAATCCCTCAATCTTGCAGTCTATATTATGGTCGCCGTCTGTAAGTCTAATGTTTTTTACTTTAGTGCCGGCTTTTATCGGCTTGGCTGCACCTTTCACAGGTAAGTCTTTGATAACAACAACCGTATCGCCATTTTGAAGCTCATTGCCGTTGGCATCTACTACTTTTAATACATCTTCCTGAAACGTTGCTTCTGCTTTTTCTTCTTCCGGATTCCATTCATAAAAACAATCAGGACAAATCATTAAATCATCGCTCGGGTAAGTATATTCACTTTTGCATTTCGGGCATACAGGATAGCTTGACATAAGTATTAATTTGACTGCAAAACTATAAAATTATCAGCGCATTATCAGCTGCTCTAATTATCTAATTGTCAAATTAGTTATGCTATAATTCAAGTAGATGCTTCTTTTTTTATTTTTGTTGTATGATTTACAATTTTATCGAAATAGAAGAGCAGGCCCGCCAAAAATGGCAGTATGACAACAAAGAGAAATCGGTTTACAAAGTAGAAAACGATATTTCCAAACCTAAGTATTATGTCTTGGATATGTTTCCATATCCTAGTGGTGCCGGTTTGCATGTGGGGCATCCGCTGGGTTATATCTTTTCTGATATCATTGCACGTTACAAACGCATGCAAGGATTTAATGTATTGCATCCTATGGGCTTTGATGCTTTTGGATTGCCGGCAGAACAATATGCAATTCAAACCGGGCAACATCCTGCCATTACTACAGATAATAATATTGAAACCTACCGCATGCAATTGCGCAAAATAGGCTTTTGTTATGACTGGTGCAGAGAGGTAATTACCTGCGAACCATCTTACTACAAATGGACACAATGGATCTTTCTACAGTTATTTAATTCCATTTATTGTACTGAAAACCAATGTGCATATCCGATTTCAGTTTTAATCAAACATTTTGAAGAACATGGCAATGTCAATAATACAGCCTATACGAATGCTGAAGTGCCAAAATTTACTGCAGAGGAATGGAATCAATTTGATGCATTGAAAAAACAAGAAATTTTGATGGATTACCGTCTGGCATTTCAAAAAGATTCTTGGGTAAACTGGTGCCCGGCTTTGGGTACAGTATTAGCAAATGACGAGATTGTGAATGGGGTGTCAGAACGTGGCGGGCATCCGGTAGAAAAGAAAAAAATGTCGCAGTGGTTTTTGCGTATCACCGCTTATGCAGAACGCTTATTGGCCGGCTTAGATACGCTGGATTGGACAGATGCCATGAAAGAAATGCAGCGCAACTGGATAGGAAAATCCAAAGGTGCAATGGTGTCTTTCCCCTTAAAAAGCCATGATGATAAAATAGAAGTATTTACCACTAGAGTAGATACGATTTTTGGCGTTAGCTTTTTAGTAATAGCACCTGAACATGAACTGGTTAAAAAAATTACCACACCTGAATATACTGATGCAGTAAATTCATATATTAAACAAGCAGGAGCTAAATCGGAAATAGAAAGACAAGCGGAAGTGAAAGAAACAAGTGGACAGTTTACAGGTGCCTATGTCATTCACCCTTTTACAAAAGTAGAAATTCCGGTTTATATAGCTGATTATGTCTTAGCAGGATATGGAACCGGTGCGGTGATGGCAGTGCCGAGCGGAGATCAGCGCGACTGGCTTTTTGCTGAAAAATATGAGTTGCCTATTATTCCAATATTAGATGCACAAGTCAATATTCATATTGAAGCTGACCCTACAAAAGAAGGTTTGTATATTAATTCCGGATTTATCAATGGAATGAACTATGCGGAAGCCACAGATGCCTTAATCAAACGTATGGAAGAAGAGGGGATAGGCTATGGAAAAATCCAGTATAAAATGCGTGATGCGGGTTACTCTCGTCAGCGTTATTGGGGCGAACCTTTTCCTGTTTACTATGATGAATATGGTTTGATTCATACGGTAGATAATTTACCGGTTACCCTGCCCGAAGTAAAAAGTTATAAGCCTACCGGAACAGGCGAAAGCCCGTTGGCTACTGTTGGTGATTGGGTGCATCAACAAGGAATAGATTGCAAAATGGAAACTGATACTATGCCGGGATATGCGGGAAGTTCATGGTATTTTTTGCGCTATATGGATCCGCATAATGAACAAGCACTTGTAGATTTTAACATACAAGATTATTGGAAAG
>DAOQII010000274.1:0-3205 GCA_035339455.1 Chitinophagales bacterium | reverse complement strand
TCATTTCAGCAGCAAATTTATAGTCTGCAAAAATAATTCGGGTTGATCGGCATGTACCCAATGCCCTGCTTTTGGTATAGCAATAATTGACGCATTTGGAAATAAATATCTTATTGCGGCTTCGTCATTTTCTAACAAATAATCAGACTCCTCCCCTTTTATAAAATAAGTTTCTCCATCAAAAACAGTCTCCACGTTCGGAAATCCCATCAAACCCCGATAAGCATGAATGATACCCTCGACATTGCTTCTCCAAACTAATTTTCCATATTCATCTCTTGTCAAATTTTTCAAAATAAACTGACGAATACCAAAATCAGGGATGCGTTTTTGCAGAAATACATCAATGTCTTTACGGTCTTGTGTAACCTGCAAGGGTGCTTCTGCCATAGCAAACAATATTTCTTCATGACCTCCGTCATACTGTTTTGGAGCTATATCCACAACAATCAGTTTATCCGTTTTTTCGGGATAATTCAACGCAAAAAGCATGGCAGTCTTTCCGCCCATAGAATGCCCAATTAGTGTTGCCTTATCTATTTTTTCTTGCAACATAAAATGTAGTAAATCAATTACCATCAACTCATATGTCATGACATTATCGTGTGGAGATCTACCATGATTACGTGCATCAAGAACGTAAACGGAAAACTTGCCGGATAGATTTTTGGCAATTGTTTGCCAGTTATCCGACGAGCCCAGCAAGCCATGCAGAATAATTAAATGACTAGGCGAATCACCAAATTTTTTAAAGTATAAATTCAAGTTTTACTTTGTATGAATTTGTTCCAATACATGCAAACGTACTAAAATATTGTAATTTTGAAAAATCAAATCAAGATAAAGCATGACCAAACTATCTGTCAATATAAACAAAATAGCCTTAATCCGCAATTCGCGGGGTGGCAACTATCCGGATCTGCTGCAAGTGGCAAAAGATTGTGAGCGATTTGGGGCTGACGGCATCACCGTACATCCTCGTCCGGATGAACGCCATGTGCGCTATGCAGATTTACAACCACTAAAAAACATAGTGACTACCGAGTTTAATATCGAAGGTTATCCCGATGAAAAGTTCATGCAAAAAGTATTGGAAGTAAAACCACATCAATGCACTTTGGTGCCGGATGCACCCGGACAAATTACTTCTGACCATGGCTGGAATGCCAAACAAAACAAGGAGATGCTGACAGATGTTATTTCTACTCTCCAAAAAGAAAATATCAGAGTATCCTTATTTATTGATGCAGATAAGGATATGATTGCAGAAGCAAAAAACTGTGGAGCGGATCGGATTGAATTTTATACCGGACCTTATGCACATGATTTTTCTGATGATAAAATGAATGCCATAATGCCTTTACTGTCTGCCTGTGAATTTGCTGTATCCTGTGGCTTAGGCATCAATGCGGGACATGATTTAAACTTGCAAAATCTTGCTTATTTCAAGCAACACATGCCACAGTTGGATGAAGTTTCCATCGGACACGCACTTTTTTCGGATGCCATTTATTTGGGATTGGAAAATACGATAAAGCTGTATAAATGTTGCTTGCAATAGAATATTAATGACTATTCACCATCGAATCCAATACGTGATAAAGTGAATCTTCATTAGATTTCCAAAGTGTGGAGTCTCCGCTGTCTTTATATTCCACATCCAAAATTCTGTAAAATTCTTCTTTGCTAAGTTGATGGTGCTCATTCAAAGTTGAGTCCGAATTTGGATTTAACAGTAAAGTATCGTCATGAAATTTCAATTCGTTCGTTTCTTGTACATCATCACTTCTGTTTCTTGGAAAATCATTAATTGAAAAAAACACAATCAAACCTGCAAAAAAAGCAAATACGAATACTTTTACAATATTCAGAATAAACTGTGCCTTGCGTTCATTTTCCCGGTACTTATTTATATTAAAACCTTTTGGGTAATACGTTTTTTTGGATTCTTCTTTTGGAGACGTAGCTGCAGAAACATAAGGCTGGTTTAACATCAAATCGTATGTCCATTTTTTGTTAGTATCGGAAAGTATGGCATAAGCTTCATTGATTTCTTTAAATTTATTTTCAAAAAAAATATTGCCTTTATTGACATCGGGATGATACAATTTTGCAAGACTGTGATACGCTTTTTTTATGGCAACAGCATCTGCAGTTTTGGATATTTCTAATATTTGATAATAATCTTTCAATCTAAAAACAAGCTAAAGAACTAACGGCAATAAGTACTATTTGTTTTTCAACACTGAATTATTCTCCAAAATATCAATAAAAATATCTACCATAGGATTTACCAATTCATTTACTTTATTTTTAATGATAAACTTAGGTATCAAGCCCAAAATACCCATATCGGCATGTATCACCAAACGTGTATAACAACCATCTACCCGTTCTTCCATATATACTTCTACGGTTTGATGGAAAGGGGGCATTTTCGTGTGGCTGGTCATCTTTCTGTAAGGCTCCCAAGCCGTTACTTCATATTTCACGTTGATATGAAAACCTAAAAACACTTCTACTTCCTGATAAGTAGAGCCTACCATACCGGGTTTCATTTCCAGCCAATAACATTTCTCCTGAAAATGTATCCACTCCGGTCTGCGCTCTATATTGGAGATGAGCTCCCAAGCTTCATCCTTGGTACAACGAACAAAACTGCTATATTCAAAAGTCATGAAATAAAAATAAGAAATCTGTTCACATTTTAATCCATTTTATAAAAATATCCTTTGCATTTCATTTATTGCCATAGGACAACTTCCAAATTGGAAGAGGATTTTATTTTTGCACTATAAAAAATTAAACATGACTACAAAATCAGCAATCGACTTTAAATTGCCTTACAAAGTAAAAGACATTAGTCTGGCAGCCTGGGGCAGAAAAGAAATTGAATTGGCAGAAGCAGAAATGCCGGGCTTAATGGCATTGCGCGCAGAATACGGACGTACTAAACCTTTACAGGGTGCACGTATTGCAGGCTGTTTGCACATGACTATCCAAACTGCGGTATTAATAGAAACACTAGTTCACCTTGGTGCCGAAGTAACCTGGTCTTCTTGTAATATTTTCTCTACTCAAGACCACGCAGCAGCGGCAATAGCTGCAGCAGGAATTCCGGTTTTTGCATGGAAAGGCTTGACAGCTGAAGAATTTGACTGGTGTATTGAGCAAACTTTATTTTTCGGTTCACCTGATCGTCCAT
>DAOQII010000273.1:0-3214 GCA_035339455.1 Chitinophagales bacterium | reverse complement strand
AGGCGCACCTGTTTCTCTCACTATGCCGTTAATTAATAAAGTGTATGAATTTAAAGATGGTGTTGTCAAAGAATTTATCGGAGATATCGAAGCCTTTTTTGAAGAACGTCGTTTGCAGGATTTCCGTGATGTGGAGCTAAGCCAACAGGCTGTAACTGAAAGCACTCCTAAGAATACAATCAGTTCAGAACAGAAAACGGTGAATACTTCAGACAAAAAAATCAAAAATCAGATAAGTAAATTGGAGCAGGAAATTGAAGACAAAGAAACACAGATAAATGTATTGGAACTAAAGATTGCCGAGCTTTCAGCTGAAGGAAAATATGAAGAACAAATAGTGAAACAACTCGGTGAAAATAAATCTCAGTTAAATAAGCTGATGGAAGATTGGGAAAAATTGAGTGAGCAAGTTTAAGCAGAAATCACCTCTTCCTGACGAATTACTTCTATTGGTGGAACCCAGGCTGCATGTACTTTGGCATTGATAAAAGATACTGATTTCACAGCTAAAAGGGAGAAGAAAGGGGCTGCTAATACGTCAATTGTATAATGCACTTTTTGCCATAAAATCATTATGGCTACTGTAACGGTAATAAACAACAAAATGCGTTTGGTGTACTTGCCTTTTGCCACGATAAAAAACAAGAAGCTGGAGGATACATGTCCGGAGAAAAATAAGTCATTTACTACTCTGTGTCCATTTTGATGCATGTAAACTTCTGCAAAGGGATCTTGTAAAAAAATCATATCTACAGGTGCTTGCAAAGGCCATAAAAAGATGGTGATGGTACGAAACAGCATCAGCAAGGCATATGCCTGAAAGGCGACAGACAAACCTCTCGGATCGTCATAAAAGGATGCAAAGCACAAGACGATTCCTAAATGAAATAGCACGAATATGATATTGGAAAAGTCATGTGGTCTGAACTGCGCCAGTAGTGGATCGTGCAGTAGCATACCCGGACGTTGCGTAAATTCTGCGATATAAGTTTTGCAATATTTTGCAGCAAATAAAAGAATAACCAAAGAAATAAGAAAGTAGATAATATGTACTGGAGAAGATAAATAATACTTCCAATTCAAAAGTCCATTTTTGATTTTTGCAGCCATTTCAGGTTCTCAATAAAGCACAAAAATATTTCAAAATTTTCACATTCGCCACATAAAAATTACAAATAGTTGTTTTTAACCAAAATTTAAGTAAATGCAGTATTAATATTGTTATTTCGTATGTATGATGATAGAAATACATCATGATTTTGATAGCGTATTTCTATACGTCCGGCTGTAGATTGAATTTGATGCATATCTATAAACTTCTCCCAGTCAAACGGGATGTCAAAAGCGATACTCCTGAATTTATCCTGATGTCTGTTGGTCGATTTTTCCTGACTGAAATTCCACTTTTCCAAACTTTGACTTAACCAGTCTGTTTCGGGTTTTACCTTGTATTGTAAAAGATAATCAATAACAAAAAGCTGCTGCAACAGTTGGTCAGTTTCAAAGTTTTCCAGAATAAAATAATAGGCAGTTTGATAAATGGCTTTTTGGGTTACAGACTGATTTCCCATTTTTTGCTCATAATATAACCCAAGTTGCCATAAGAATTCAAATGCATCCAGATAAGATGAAACATATTTCAGCGTATGAATTATTCTTTTTTTATTCCAGTATATCTCCAGAGCTTCTTCCAAGATGAGAATATCCTGCAATTCTTTTTTGGATAAAAATTTACTTTCTATAAGTTGATAAGGTGGCAAAGCATCGTAAACAAAATTGTATTCCGTATATTTTTCTCTAACAGGCGTTCCTTTTAATAATTTCAAAAAACCGAGCTGCAATTCGGGTGCAAACAAGGCAAATACTTCATTGAACCCTTTATGAATATCTTCAAAATAATCATGCGGCAAACCGACAATCAAATCCAGATGCAATTCTATCTTATTTTCTATTTGTTTAATAATGTCTTTAGTCTTATCGAAATTTTGTTTTCGGCTTACAGCTAAGTTTGCCTGCGTGTTTACGCTTTGAATGCCAATTTCAAAACGAAATAAATTTTTCGGCACTTTTTCCTGTATAAATCGAATAATATCCGGATGTAAAATGTCGGCAGTTATTTCAAATTGAAAGACATTGCCTGCTTGATGATGGTCTAAAATAAACTGAAAAATTTCCAGCGCAAAATCACGTTTGATATTAAATGTACGGTCTAAAAATTTAATCACCCTGCCATGTTGCATCAAAAACAACAATTGTGATTTTATAGTTTCCAAAGGTAAGTAACGAACTTTGTTATCCAAACTTGCCAGACAAAATTCACATTTATACGGACAACCGCGAGAGGTTTCAATATAGAGCACTTTTGTTTTTAATGTCGCAAGGTCATCATACTGATAAGGATTGCAATCAGCATATTGCGTCAAGTCAAATGTTTCGCTTTTTTCAGTATAGTTTATTTTTCCATCATTTTTAGAAACAAGATTCGGAATGTTTGTGATGTTCGGATATTGTTCTACAAATTTCGAGAAAGGAAGTTCTCCTTCACCGGTGATAATAAAATCGATAAAACTAAGTGAGATAACATTTTCCCATTCATAGCTTACTTCAGGTCCGCCAAGCAGAATTTTAATCCCGGATTTTTTTTGTTTGAGTAGTGTACATACTTCTAAAGTCTGCATGATATTCCAGATATAGCAACTGAAGCAAACCACGTCAAAATCCGCGCAAAAGTTTGCAATGGCATCCTTATCTTCTTTTATGGTGAATTCTTGCCAACTTAAATCTGCTTTATCTTTATTCAAATGATATAATAAACGAATGGCAAGATTCGGGTGGATATATTTAGAATTTAAAGTAGTCAGCAAGAAACGCATAAGCGCAAAGGTAAAATATTTTCCAAGAAGAGGCTCGCATAAAAGAGGCTGCATTTACTTCACCTTTAGTGTTCACCAAACTAAAAAAGCTATTCATGATTACCAGTTGTACTATTTCAATTTTCGTCATTTCGACCGTAGGGAGAAATCCACTGAATAAAAACACGTCATCCCGAACGCCCGCCTGCTACGAAGTGAGTAGGGAGATAGGAATCCCGTGCATACTGGGCAAGCTAAAAATACGGAAAAAGTTACGACTTAAACAAAAATAAGTATTTAGCACTCTAAAAAAATAAGGAGATTTCTTAACTTAGTTTAATGAGATATTATCAACTAATCAT
>DAOQII010000272.1:0-3248 GCA_035339455.1 Chitinophagales bacterium | reverse complement strand
GCAATAAATTAAACTGTTGTATGATATTTTTTAGGTCAATCATTAAAGATTTATTAAACTAAAAACTGCAATGGCTTCCAAAAATAATATTACTTTGGATAAACTTAAAGAAAATGCAGAAACCGGTACTTGTTTTTAAAATTGGGACTTCGTCAATTACGAATACCAAAGGAGATTTGAATGAAGACGTGATAAAATCTGTGGCGCATCAAATTGCATTACTGCATAAAAAATATGCTATCGTGATGGTGTCTTCCGGAGCTGTGGGTTCGGGCAAAAAGTATATCAAAAATTTCACCGGAAAAATAGAAGAACGCAAAGCAGCTGCTGCCATAGGCAACCCTTTACTGCTGAATAAATATGCGGATGCTTTTAAGAAATACAAAATTGCTATTGCTCAAAGTTTGTGCGAGCGCGGGCATTTTTCTGACCGTGATAAGTTTCTGCAACTGCGGGCAACCTATCATGAACTCTGGGAAAATAATATCATTCCTATCGCCAATGAAAACGATGTAGTGAGTTCGCGGGAGCTCAAATTTTCGGATAATGATGAACTTGCTACTTTGCTTGCCGTGGGCTTCAATGCAGAAGTATTGCTGATTGCTACGAGTGTTCCAGGTTTGTTGGATGCGGAAGGCAGGCTTGTTTCAAAAGTAGATAAATTTGATTCTACTGTTTTTGCATTAGCCAACAAGGAGAAATCAGATACGGGATTAGGCGGCATGATAAGTAAATTAAGCTGTGCACACCTGGCTACAGGAATGGGAACAAAAGTTATTATCTTTTCTGCAAGCGAGAAACAAGGCTTGCAAAATGCCCTGAAAGAAAAAACAGGAACTGTATTTAGTCCCAAAAATGTAAGTAAAACCGCTCGGCAAAAATGGCTGGCTTCAGGAAGTTTGGTAATTGGAAGTGTGCAAGTAGATGAAGGTGCACATAAAGCGTTGCTAAAACGTAAGAGCCTCTTGGCAGTAGGAGTAAGTAAGATTGTAAGAGCATTTGACAGTGATGAGGTTTTTGATGTACAAGATCTGAAAGGAAATACATTTGCTGTAGCTCGCGCGAAAGTAAGTTCTAGAGAGCTGGAAAAACGACAAAAAGAAAAAGGACTGCAGCTGGCACATGCCGACGAGATTGTGTTGCTATAACCTACGAGGTTGGTGAAAATAGTACCTCGCCTTTGGCAGGTAATATCACCTGCCGACTACCATACCGTAAAAATACCTTATTATTCATTTTGTTGGTTATAAAATCCTCCGAACACTTTATTACCTATAGTTCATTGAGGTTGCAGCCTTACTTACGCAGAGTCCAACAACGCTCTTTATCTTCGCTTAGAGACTCTGCTAGGAAACAAAAGTATTTCCGCATCTATCCCTCACACGGCATTCTGTCAATTTTAGGGTTGCCAACGTCAAATTTAAGGTTAAAGACCCTAACGTTTGGGTTACGAACGTCAAATTTGAAGTTCAAGACCCTAAATACACTATTTCAGTCAAAAATATTTTTACAAGATTGTCAAGAATTTCAAAGAATTTTTATTTATGTATCTAAAGTTACAAAACAAACTATATGTTTCATCATCTTCTCTTAATTTCTACAACCTGTTCATTTTCAACCATGCCGCCTGTGTTGCTATTACCTACGAGGTTGGTTAAAATATTAAGATATTGATAATCAAATAGATAATTTTTTTGATACCCCCAACCTACGAGGTTAAGAAAACAAAAATGCCACGTCTTCCTGGGATAAGTTTTTTACAAAGTTTTCGTCTTCTACGACCAGTGCACTCGATGTTTCTTCCTTTTTAGATTGTATGGCTATGATTTTTTCTTCTATCGTATCCTTGCATATCATCTTATAGGCAAACACATTTTTGGTTTGTCCTATGCGGTGGGTGCGGTCTATAGCTTGCTGCTGTATGGCGGTATTCCACCATGGGTCTATCAGGAAAACATAATCGGCGGCTGTTAAATTTATACCCGCGTTCCCCGTCTTTAAACTCATTAAAAATACTCGATGGGTATTGCCTTCTTCCTGAAAAGCGGCTACCATTTTCTGCCGTTCTGTTATTGCCGTATCGCCGTCAAAATGAAAATAAGGAATCTTGTTTCTTTGCAATTCCGCCGCTATCAAATGCAGCATATCTTTAAACTGTGAAAACACCAGTACTTTGTTATCGGATAAATTGTTGAGCAATTCGTCCATCAGCACATCCAGTTTTATCGATTGGTTGCTTTTTATTTCATCATCTTTTGCCAAAACTGGCGCACAACACACCTGGCGCAGTTTTAAAATAGCTTGCAAAATATTGAGCTTACTCTTGGCTAAGCCATCCTCTTTTATATTGAGAAAAACACTTTGTCGGGCTTTCGCTTTAATCAATTCATAAGCTTCTCGTTGTTCTTCGCCCATCTCACAAAACAAGGTCAATTCGGTTTTTTCCGGTAAGTCGGTAGCCACCTGTTGTTTTGTTCTTCGCAAAATAAATGGTGCTGTCAATTTATGCAAAGCCTCCATTTTTTCTTTGCTCCTGTTTCGGTCTATTGGAAGTGCATATTCATTCCTGAAAAACTCTTGCGAACCTAAAAAACCGGGTAATAAATAATTGAGCTGTGCATATAAATCAAATGTCTGGTTCATCACCGGAGTACCGCTTAATGCAATTTTATGTTTTGACAAAACCTCGTAAATGGCTTTGGTAGAAAGGGCATATATCGATTTGATATTATGACTCTCGTCAATAACTATGGTATTCCAGAAAATAGTTTTCAGTTCATCAATATCATTGCGCAATGTAGCATACGTCGTAATTAAAACAGGAGATGTAGATTCAAAATAATCGGCGATCTTTCTGTTGCTGCCCTGATAAATAAACGTGTCTAAATCCGGGTAAAATTTTTGAAGCTCATTTTTCCAGTTATAAATCAAAGAGCTCGGACATACCACGATAAACCGGGCTTTACTGTCATTTTCATATTCGCGACCTAAAAATGCAATGGTTTGCAGGGTTTTACCCAAACCCATGTCATCTGCCAAACAAGCTCCCGCATTTACTTCGCCCAAAAGGCAAATCCATTCAAATCCTTTGTGCTGATAAGGGCGAAGTTCCGCATGTAGCTTTTTGGGAAGTGCAATAACAGATTTATCCGATTTTTGCCATTCATCCCATTTTTGCCACCAAGCCGCCCCGATGATATGGCGCAATTTAGATGATTGTTTAAGCTCTTCAGACTGAATCAACAGCC
>DAOQII010000271.1:0-3341 GCA_035339455.1 Chitinophagales bacterium | reverse complement strand
TTCATTAAGCGTTTTTATTTTTTCTTTGAGACTACTGTATTTATTATTATCATTCTTAAACACATCAATTTTTAGAGACACACTGTTATCTTGATTTTCTACTATTTTCAGCGAATCATTGATATTACGAAGTGTAGAAAATTTAGTACTGTTTTTAATGCGTGTGGCAGAATTGGACTGCAAAGCTGCAACGGGCAATTTAGGCAATGCCATATAAGTAAGCGTTTTGCCCACCGTATCAGATACGAGTGCATATTTTTCTGTTGCTTCCGATTCACTATCCAGATTATAATACTGGGGCACTTCTACATCCGGCTTAATGCCTGTTTTTTGATGACTCTTGGAGCTTACGCGATAAAATTTTTCATAAGTAATATTGGTATAGCCCTGATTGCAAAATATCTGACTGGGATCCGTTTTGGAGTTAGGATTATAATTGATATCCATGGGGAAAGTAGTTTGTACAGTTGCCTTCCCAAATGTAGTACTGCCCACGATAACTGCACGGTTATAATCTTGCAGAATACCCGACAGCAATTCTGAAGCGGAAGCACTTTGATTATTGACCAAGACCAGCAATGGCCCGCTGTAGGCAGCACCTCTGTTCATGTCTTTAAACGTGGATATTTTTTGCTGATTATCTTTTATCATGCCTAATGGTCCTTCGTCAATAAAAATACCGGCTAAGTCTATGGCTTCATACATAGAACCTCCGCCATTATCTCGCACATCAAGAATCAGGCCTTCTATTTTTTCCTGTTGTAATCTCACCAGTTCTTTTGCCACGTCGTTAGCACATCCCGAAGGTAATTTGCCGTTAAAATTAGAGTAGAAGCTGGGAAGCGAAATATACCCGATTTTCTTTTCGCCTTCTAAAATATAGCCTTTTACGATATTGTCATCATTTCTGATTTTAGATTTTATGAGTATTACTGTTTGTATTTGTCCGTTTGCTTTTCTGACGGTAAATTCTGCCCGCTTGGCAGTGGCACTTTGAAACATCGCATGTAATTCTTCATTACTCATATAAGCAATATCCACAGGATTGGCATTTTCAAATTTCACTTTAAGTAACACATCACCAACATTCAATTGATTGCTTTTCCAAGCCGCACCACCCGGCACTAATGCCGTTATTTTTGTTTCACCATTGTCCCCTTCATCTGAAGAAAATCCGTAAGCATACTGATCTTTAGACAAGGCTTCTCTGAATTTCTGCATATTTTTTTGAGTAAGAAAATAGGAATGCGGATCATAGCGTAAGGCTATCGCATTAAGAAAAATATTGGTAACATAATTGTCTACTCCTTCTGGAGATTGCAGCAAGAAATTTATTCTTCTGTGTAAAATGGCGGCAGCCTTCGCGCGGATATCCGGCTCTAAAGCTAAAATTTCAGGAATTGATTTTGTTTTTAAATCATGGCTGAAGATGTAGTCGAGCATCGCATATTTATAGGCTTTATACCACCGCTCTGCCAGTGCTGCATCATTGGCTAAAAACGTATTTTCTTTGGCAGCATCGGTGAAGTAATTTTCATTCTTTGATAAATCTATTGGCTTTTTAGAATAAGCAGTAACTAATGAATCGGCAAATTTTAATTTCTTTTTCAATAAGTAAGTCGAATATTCCAAGAGTTTACAAACATTTGATGTAATGTCTTTTTGGATACCCATCCGATAAGGATCTAAAAGCTTCAAGTCATTTTGAGTAAGATAAAAAGCTTCATCATCCAACTCCTTCACGAAGTCATCATAAATTTCACCCGAAACTTTTTCATCAATCACCAAATCCGTATAGTGATATTTATCGAACATTTTTAAAAGAGTGTTTGCCTGACTGCAATGAAATGCATTATTCTGTGCATCAGAAATAAAAGGCAAAGCAAGGCATACGATAAAAGTGAGATATGTAAGTCGCATAATTTATTACTTCTTATAACGCTAAAATATAGCAATTAGTTTCAAATAAAAAATAACAGCGCCAAACTTTTTTTAAAAAAAATCAAACCCTTAGCCGGATGCTATATTTCTGCAATAAACATCTGATAAAAAGAAATAAAACAGTCAATATTTTTTTTAGCTTGAACAACAACCATATTGACGCTAAACACTTGGTTCTCACTACTTATTACCCATATCTCACTACTCTCTACCCATACAACCATGTAGCTAATAACAAACGTGAATAAACCATAGTTGTATTAAACCACAAGTACATATAACTTGCATCAAAATAAAATGAACTTTTTATGTTCAAGAAAGTAGCTGTTATTGGTATTTGCTTGCTAAGTGTGGGCATATTTTTTTCTTGCAAAACAAAACCACTGCATAAGCGTAATGTTTTCAGGCTTAATTTTTATTTCGGTCTGTTCTCATTAGATCCGGCTTTTGCGAAAGACCAAGGCACGATGTGGGCAGATAATCAGCTATATAATGGCTTAGTACAAGTAGATTCAGCCTTGAATGTAAGGCCATGTATAGCCAAATCTTGGAATATAAGCAAAGATGGATTATTGTATGAGTTTGTTTTGCGAAATGATGTGTTCTTTCATGATAATGACAAGTTTCCGGATGGCAAAGGACGCAAAGTAACCGCACAAGATTTTGTTTATTCCTTTGGCAGACTGATAGACAGCAATGTAGCTTCTACCGGTGGCTGGTTGTTTAACGAAAAAGTAGATAAGCAACTACCATTTGAAGCTGTAAATGATACTATCTTTCGCATACATCTGAAATCGCCATTCAAACCCATGATGGGTTTATTGACTTTACAATATTGTTCTGTAGTGCCAAAAGAAGTAGTTGATTTTTACGGTAAAGATTACAGGAAACATCCTTGCGGTACTGGTCCATTTAAGTTTGTTCGCTGGGAGGAAAACAATGTATTGATTTTGACAAAAAACAAAAGCTATTTTGAGATTGACAGTCTAGGAAATAGGTTGCCGTATCTGGATGGTGTGCGCATCAATTTTGTAGCCGACAGAGGTACTGAATATTTTCAATTCATACAACATAAAATAGATTTTTTATCCGGTTTGGATGTTTCTTATAAAGATAAATTGCTGACTAAATCCGGAGAGTTGCGAGAAGAGTGGAAGTCCAAAATTAATTTTTGTAAAATGCCTTATCTCAATACCGAATATCTGGGTATAGCCATGACTAATCAGCCAAATGTTGCACTTAGAAACAAGAAAGTAAGACAGGCTATTAATTATGCTTTAGACAAGCGAAAAATGCTGATGTACTTGCGCAATGGAATCGGTGTGCCGGCAGAGAGCGGCATGATTCCGGCAGGTCTGCCATGTTATGCTCCGGAAGCGGTAAAAGGCTATAGTTATAAT
>DAOQII010000270.1:0-3363 GCA_035339455.1 Chitinophagales bacterium | reverse complement strand
ATATTTTATATTAAAAAGCCAATTGCATCTGGAATCTCCAGATACCTGATAACTGGTCATTGGTTTTTGTTTTATTCTGCAATAAGGTATAGTCGGTTTGAAATTTAAGTGCATTTTTAAAAACGTAATAAGCCAACCCAAATGCATATTCGTTTACGGTATTTACATTTGCCTCTTTGCCATATTTACCGGCAAATGAACGGTTGTAGCGTGCACCTATTTCCACTTTTTTCTTGAACAAATAAGATGCGGTTGCATAAAAAGATTGTCCGGCAATATACTTAGTATTATCCTGAGCTTTGCGGAATACATAGCCTCCGGTAGTAGTGAAACCTTTGAACTTAAGAATTGCATCTGCATAAACAGAGTGTAAGTTTTTGCGGAATGTATCATTCACGGCTGTTCCTCCCAATTGCCCTCTTGACATGGATGGCTTATTATTAAAGTCATAAGCAACACCAAAAGCAACTTTTGGTTTGGCTTCTCTGTCAAAGTCCTGAAATGTTAAATCGCCCCCATGAGAAAATTCACCCGTTGGCAAGAAATCTAAACGCACGGTATAGTCAAAATGCTCTATATCTACCGCTGTGTAGTTTTTGCCTTCACCTGATGATATGCTGAAACGGGGTTTGAAGATGAACTTTTTACCAAAGTTACCAAATAATTGTACACCAAAGTCACGATCCAGCTTAAATAAACTGTTCGTTGTACTTCTGTCAACAAAAAATTGTCTTTCAGCTGAAACAATTTCTTCTCGGTCTCCGGGTAATTTTCCTTGTCCGATTTGGATGGCAAATTGTTTTATGGGTTTATATTTCACCCATCCGTCAAGAAAAATATTTGCCGCTTTTACATCTGAAGGAGAAAAACTCAATTGCAAATTGTAATCAAATTTCTGGTGTAAAAACGAGCCCTTCATTTTTAGACGCACTCTTCGTGCTTGTAATTGTGTGGTAGGCTTAAAGTCTTTGTCAAACACTTTATTGATATCTATTCTTGATTGCAGCATAGCTGCCAGATTAAATGAAAATGAAGTGTCCCCATTTTCTACATTAAATCCGTTTCCAAATTTCAAACTGGTTTTAACGTCTTGAGCATGAATTTTGTTCAAACTTGAAAATGCCAATATCAGGCATAATAATTTTAACTGGTAAGTAATTGGTTTCATATGGTGTGTGATTGATTTAATAATATTACATTTACTTATTTAAATAAAAAAACGACGCAAAATCAGTGCGTCGTTCCCTAAATGGAACGTTTTTCCTCAATAAATTGTTTTGGTTGTTATCTGTGTGCAGATTTGTAAAAATCATGATGCAAAGTTCAGCATGAAATGCATTACTTTATTATGAGAAAAATCATCAAAAAACATGTCGAACGATTATGTAAATTACCCAATTATTATAACAAGCTAAAAATCAACACGTTACTATAGTAATAATGTTTACTTATTTTCATTGTATTGTTAATTCTTATTGATAATTCACACAAAAAACACACAAATTCCATAAATCCTACATCAGAAATAGCAGTTGTGCAGGTGCTAAAACAAGATTATTTTTGTGTGTGGATACAAAACAGCAACTTTCGTCTACCTATTATAAAAACGGAATTCTGGATGGAAACCGTTTTATCTTGAGTAAGGCAATAACACTCATTGAAAGCACGCTGAAGCAGGATGAAGAAATTGCGCTGACATTGTTGGATGAACTTACGCTAATAAATAAAACAGCAAAACGAATTGCCATAACCGGTTCGCCCGGTGTGGGTAAGAGTACATTTATCAACGCATTTGGTAAATTTTTGAGTAGTCAGCAGAAAAGTGTAGCCGTACTTGCTGTAGATCCCAGCAGCAGTGAAAGCAGAGGCAGTATATTAGGCGATAAAACCAGGATGGAAGATCTGCTAAATGATGAGCATATTTATATCCGGCCTACGGCATCTGCCTTACATTTGGGTGGTGCTTCTCCCCGCACTCGCGATGTCATTACACTTTGTGAAGCTTTTGGTTTTGATTATATTTTAGTAGAAACTGTTGGTGTAGGGCAATCAGAAACGGCAGCGAAAGATTTGACTGATTTATTTTTGTTGCTTATTCAACCCAATGCCGGTGATGAACTGCAAGGCATAAAAAAAGGCATCATGGAAATGGCTGATATACTGATCATCAATAAATCTGAAGCATCAAATCTAACACAAGTGAATCATTGCAAGGCACAACTGCTACAGGCTATCCGGCTGACAAAGAACAAAGATATTCCTATACTGGCCGTATCGTCTACTGAACATACCGGTATGGAAAAGGTGTTTGCTGAAGTAGAACAATTCTTCCAAAACCATACAAATAATGGCAAATGGCTGCACAAAAGAGAAGAACAAAAAAAAACAGCCGTAAATGAAAATTTACGACTGCTGTTTGACAACTGGCTTAATCACCACACACAAGATTGGGATAGTGCAGATGAACAATATCCGCAACTATCCGCCAGAAGTCAGGCTTTGGCTATTTTTAAAAAAATTTTAAACCACGTCACGAGTTGAATTAATGTCTTAATTCGGCCACCGAGAAATTCGGATTCTTGCTATCTCGAATGTATGCCACATCATCATAAAATTCTACGGCACCCGTATCTATGTTATACATGGCTCCCACTACGCCAATTTCACCATTCTCCACCATTTGTTCTAAAATAAAACTACGCTCTATAATGCTCTTTACATTGCGTTTTACATTTATCTCAGCCACATTCTCAACGAATTGATAGTTACTCGAATTTCTGTCTGTTGTAGTTTGTTTTTCAGCATATACTGCCGGTTGTAATTTTGATAAAAGCTCGGTCAGGTTTCCCATTTCCACGTGGTCACATGCACCTTTTACTGCACCGCATTTAGTATGTCCCAATACCACAACCAATTTAGAGCCTGCAAGTTTACAGGCAAATTCCATGCTGCCAATAATGTCTGTATTGATAATATTTCCGGCTATACGAACAGAAAAAACATCTCCTAAGCCTTGGTCGAAAATAAGTTCTACAGAGGTGCGACTATCAATACAACTGAGTATGATGGCAAATGGCCATTGACCTTCTCTTGTGGCATTTACTTGTTCCAGTAAATTTCTGTTGGCTTTCAAATTTGATACAAAGCGAGAGTTACCTTGTTGTAATAATTCAAGTGCTAATCTTGGCGTAATGTTTTTTTGCAAATCTGCTGTAATTGTTTTCATATATTTATATTTATTATTTTGTCAATTATTTAATTATTAACAGGATCAAAACTCTCTTTGCGAAGTCTTGAATTTTCATCTACAGTAGTTACATAATCGTCGTCGTCTTCAATATTGTAAACGTCTTTAAAGTTAAG
>DAOQII010000269.1:0-3367 GCA_035339455.1 Chitinophagales bacterium | reverse complement strand
AATTAAAAGGAGGTGGTTCTATATAAAAAATCAACTATTTTTAATTGAATCGCTTATCCCGAACTCAGGTTACTAAGATTTGAATAGTCTCGAATTAAACAAAAAAGGTTCCTTATTTATTATTTTAATCTGATGAAAATCTTGATGATAAGGATTTATCAAAAAATTAAATTCATCTTTTGTAATAACAGATGGAACTCGTAAAACGGCTAATTTATTTTTTCTGATAAAATTATCTCCAATTATTTGTGTGTTGTTTGAATGAGGATAGTTTGCCCAATCCGGAGGGAGTTCATCAATTCTAAGAATATCATATGCTATACTTTCAGGAACATGTATACTTAATATCATATAATCATTCGGTATTATTTGAATTGGCAGATGAACAAACACTTCTGACATAGCCAAAGTTCGGTTCTCAGCAGCATAAATCATTTCCGTACCTTTAGAATTCCACCGACCTCCGCTTAATGCTGCCCCGAAACCCGATAGCGTATCAGCATATTTTATTCTGGATAATCTGTAAATAATCACTAAACGAAAATTCCGTGTTCAATTCTGTTAAGCTCATCTATCAACATTTGTTTTCCGTAAGAATCTGTAATTAGTTCTTTGGGTTTCAAATTACCTAAAGCAAGGTTTGGGGTATTCATCCAGATATTAAAATTAGCTAAATTGCCTAAAATGGATTTTCCCAAATCTACTACTTCTGCAATTTCTAATAGTTTTTCAGAATGGATTGGTTTAAATTTAAATTCTTTCTCTTTGCTGTATCGCTGAAGCGATTTGGTAGAAAGGGATAGTATATCTGCCCAGTTTTCTTCTGAAAATTCTAATTGTGTACTTAGTTTGTTATAAAAATCAAAACTTACTCCATCTTGTATTTTTCTTCTGAAATATAATGGATTAAAGTTGAGTGTGCTTCCGTACATTCCACGGGGTTCACTAACTATAAGGGTATTTTCAGTTTCGCTATCTTGCATGTTTTTTGCTTTTTTATTTCGCATTATATTTTTCATATCCGTCTTTTGTCCACTAATTTACGTCTTTTGTCTCTGTTTTGCAAGTTTTTTTCAAAAAAAATGTCTTGTATTTTCACAAGACATTTAAAATAAAATTTGATTCATTTATTTATTTTGCTACAGAGACACTTCTGGTTTCTCTGATAACGGTAACTTTTATCTGTCCGGGATAGGTCATCTCATCTTGTATTTGTTGAGCTATTTTAAATGATAATTCTTCTACTTTCTTATCATCTACTTTTTCTGCTTCTACTAATACTCGCAATTCTCTTCCCGCTTGTATAGCATAAGCTTTCTGAACTCCTGAATATGCTTGCGCCATTTTCTCCAACTCGTCTATTCTCTTCATATAGCTTTCCATCATTTCACGGCGGGCTCCGGGGCGTGCCCCTGAAATGGCATCACAAGCTTGTATAATCGGCGAAATAAGATAGAGCATTTCCATTTCATCGTGATGTGCCCCTACTGCATTAATGATGGCAGCTTGTTCACCAAATTTTTCACACAGCTTAGCGCCTAAAAGCGCATGCGAAAGTTCCGGATTTTCATCAGATACTTTACCTATATCATGTAATAATCCGGCACGTTTGGCCATTTTTGCATTCAATCCCAGTTCGCTGGCCATAATAGCACATAAATTTGCAACCTCGCGTGAGTGTTGTAATAAGTTTTGTCCGTAAGAAGAACGGAAACGCATTTTTCCTACCAAACGAATCAGCTCCGGATGTAAGCCGTGAACACCTAAGTCAATAACTGTGCGCTCACCTATTTCCATGATTTGCTGTTCAAGTTGTTTTTCAGTTTTAGCAACAACTTCTTCTATTCTTGCCGGGTGGATACGTCCATCCGTTACAAGTCTTTGTAAGGAAAGACGTGCAATTTCCCGTTTATATGCATCATAACCCGAAATAATAATGGCTTCTGGAGTATCATCTACAATAATTTCGACGCCGGTTGCTGCTTCCAAAGCTCTGATATTACGTCCTTCACGACCAATTATCTGACCTTTTTGCTCATCACTCGACAAATTAAACACAGATACTGTGTTTTCAATAGCGCTCTCTGCTGCAGTACGTTGTATAGTTTGGATAACAATTTTCTTTGCTTCTTTTCCGGCTTTTAATTTAGCTTCGTCTATAGCATTCTTCACATAAGCCAGGGCCTCCGTTTGTGCTTTGCCTTTCAACTGTTCTACTAATTGTGCCTTTGCTTCATCAGCACTAAGTTTGGCAACTTGCTCTAATTTGGCAATATGCTCAGATTGTGCCTTTTCAAGTTCAGTACGTTTGTTTTGCGCTATTTCTAATTGCTTATTTAAGTCGGCTTTAATATCTTCATTTTCTTTTTCTTGCTTACCTACATTAGCCATTCGGTCTTTTAGCGATTGCTCTGTTTGTTTCAGCTTGCTTTCAGACTCACTGATTTTCTTGTTTTTCAGGTCAATTTCTTTATTGTGCTCTTCTTTTAATTTCAGAAAATGCTCTTTAGCCTCCATCATTTTATCTTTTTTGATGGATTCTGCTGTTGACTGCGCCTCTTTTTTGACTAAGTCTGCTTCTGCTTTGGCTTTTTCCTGAAGGTCATTTGCTTTTTGTTCTATTGATTTTGCACGTTCTTCGATAAGCTTAGCTTCTGCTATTTGTTTGTCAACATTTGCTTTGCTTATCATCTTTCCAATGATAAAACCGATTACCAATGCAACAACTCCTGATATAATGCTTAATAGTATAGGATCCATAAACTGTGTAATTTATATAGTGATTAAAATAGTTTACCAAATTATGGGTAAAAAACAACAGCTCGAAACTGTACTTATAAACACTTATGGAAATTGTATCAGAAAAGCGTTAAGCCAAGGGCTTTATCCAGTATGATTTCCAACTCATCCAATTTTGTGTCAATATTGGCGTTGGTAGCTTTATTTTTATTTTGCAATACATCCGTAGTGGCTTGTAATGCAATCATGGATAAAAAATCTTGTCGATCGCGAGTAAGCAACGTTTTTTGATAATCGGCAATTTTATCATTTATTTCTTTTGCTGCCTGACGTACATATCCTTCCTCATCTTGTGCAACTTTCAGTTTGTAAGGACGTCCTGCAATTAAAAGGTTTATATTTAAGTGCTCTGCCATGTATCGTTTAAGTTACTGTACTAATTTAGCCAAACAATCATCAATCTCTGTCATAAATTCTTTCAGTTTCTGTTTGGTCGCTGCTCGCTCATTTTCTGATAAATACACTTCTTTTGTTGTTTTTACCAATTTTATTTGTTCGTTTAAATTTTCTTTTTCTTTGTTTTGTTCAATTATTTTCTGCTCTAAGTTATTAATTTTTTGCTGAAAAA
>DAOQII010000268.1:0-3368 GCA_035339455.1 Chitinophagales bacterium | reverse complement strand
GAGGTGGAATTAAAAGTAGGAGGTTATAGATAAAAAATCAACTATTTTTAAATTGAAAGGTTATCCCAACCCGGGCGGATGTAGCCTGCTCATTAATCTGCAAAGTCCAAACTTTTTCAATCTCATTTATCTGCTTACCTTTGTTGCATGCAATCTGGGCAGCTGACTATTCAATATCTTAATCTGGTTAATTTCAAAAATTATAAAGAAGCTGCTTTTGATTTTCACCCTAAACTCAATATTATAGCCGGCAACAACGGTGTGGGCAAAACGAATTTGCTCGATGCCATTTATTACACTTGCGTATCTAAAAGTTATTTATCTGCCGATAATCTGGTGTTTCGACATGAGGCTGATTTCTTTAGAATCGAATGCGATTTATCTCATTTGCAATCTGCTCAAAAGATTGAAATAAAATATCCTAAAACTGGAAAAAAAGAGCTGGCAGTACAGGGAGTAAAACAAGATAAAATAACAGACTATGTAGGTCGTTTTCCGGTTGTGATGATCACGCCTGATGACAGCGAACTCATCTTAGGCAGCAGTGATAATCGCCGCCGTTTCCTCGATGCCATGCTTTCGCAGTTATCTAAAGCGTATTTATCGGATATTTTACTGTACAACAAGTTGCTGCAACAACGTAATGCCGTTTTGAAATCATTTTATGAAAACAGAAAAACGGATTTGCATCTCTTACAGGCATACGACGAAAAATGGGTGCCTTTAGGTAAGAAAATTTACCTCGCCAGAAAAAACGGTGTAACGGCATTATTGCCTGTTTTTCATCAAATCTATCAGACTATTTTCAAAGGGGAAGAAGCGGTGCATATTCAATACAAATCGGATTTGGAAGATACCGATTTTGACTTACTCATTAAACAGACACTTCAACAGGATATTGCCGCACAGCGCAGTACCAAAGGCATTCATACCGATGATTGTTTATTTTCTTTAAATACATTTCCACTGAAAAAGACGGGCTCACAAGGTCAGCAAAAAACATTTTTACTTTCGCTAAAGCTGGCACAGTACCAACTGATGAAAGATAAACTGGCATGTTCTCCGGTATTGTTGCTGGACGATATCTTTGACAAGCTGGACAGCAGCAGAATACAGCAAATCATTCGTTTGGTCAGTACCGAAAATTACGGGCAAGTATTTTTTAGTGATACAGAAAAGCAAAGAATGGAAAAATTATTTGATGAAAATTCCGTTACTTCGTATAAAATTATTCAGCTTGGCGAATTATAGAAACAGTAAGTTTGTTCCACTCAAAGAAGTGCTGGATGATATGATTCAGGAAATGCGTTTGGGCACAAAAATGCATGAGCTGAAGATTCGCAAATTTTGGTTTGAAACAATGGGTAGTTTTATTGCCAATCACACATCCAAAATGTACTTTCGCCAGAATAAATTGTTTGTCTTTATAGATTCATCCGCTTTGCGGCAGGAGTTATTTTTAGCCAGAGAAAAACTGAGACAAAAATTAAACGAGTACCTGGGAGAGGAGCTGGTGCAGGAAATTATTGTTCGTTGATTATAATGAGTAAATTAATCGATTAGCTAATTAGCTAATTAGCTAATTAATCAATTAGTTAATTGCCCATAAATTCCCTCTATTGTGCTATTGATTTTTCTGATACTGCCGAAATGACACTTTTCGTATCTTTGGAACAGCATTTGATTTCACAATAAAAAAAATAAAAAATGGCATTACAATTAACAACAGAAAATTTTAAAGAAAAAGCATTGGCAGAAAATACAGTAGCCTTAGTAGATTTTTGGGCGGAATGGTGTGGTCCTTGCCGATTAATTGGTCCGGTAGTGGAAGAATTAGCTACTGAATATGACGGAAAGGCCGTAATTGCTAAAGTAAATGTTGATGTAGAAGGTGATATTGCCGGAGATTATGGCATTATGTCTATTCCGACTTTATTGTTTTTCAAAAACGGACAATTAGTAGACAAACATGTAGGGGTAGCTGCTAAGTCTGAATTGAAAAAGAAATTAGATGCCCTTATCGGATAAAAATTAGCTCAATTTCAACATACTGCCGACTTTTGTCGGCATTTTTTTTGTCTTTTTTAATACGGAAACTCTGTTTTTTCCGTTAACTTGTCAATCTCTAATTTAAATGAAATAAATCTGTGCAAACACTACCGCATAACGACCTATTTTTAGCCGACAATCTCGACTTATTAGCCCGTCAAGTGGTGGAAGGTTTCATCATCGGTTTGCATAAAAGTCCTTATCATGGCTTTTCTGTAGAATTTGCAGAACATCGCTTGCATAATGCAGGAGATTCTATAAAAGATATCGACTGGAAAGTATTTGCCCGAACGGAAAAACTATATACCAAAAAATTTGAAGAAGAAACCAATCTGCGTTGTCAGATAATCATAGATGCTTCATCGTCTATGTATTTCCCCGAAAAAGACAGCAAAACTAAATATAATAAGATGGAGTTTTCCTGTCTGGCGGCTGCCAGTTTGATGCACTTATTGCGCAAGCAGAGAGATGCTGTGGGATTAACTATTTTCGGGCACGAAATATTATCACAAACATCGGCAAAAACCAATGCGCTGCATCATCAGGTATTAATGTCTTCCTTGTATCAACTCATCAATCAGACACCTCAACAGCAAAAAACAGCCGCTGCCAAAAGTTTGCATCAAATAGCAGATACAATACATAAGCGTTCGATGGTCATTATTTTCAGCGATATGCTGGATGCTGTTGATGAAACAGAACTCTTTTTGGCATTACAACATCTTAAACACGCCAAACATGAAGTTATTTTGTTTCATGTGCTGGATAAAAAACAGGAACTTGATTTTGAATTTGAAAACAGACCTTATCGTTTTGTTGATTTGGAAACCGGCGAAGAATTAAAGTTACAGCCTAATCAGGTAAAAGAATTGTATATCCAAAAAATGAAAGAAAGAAAACTGCAACTTAAAATGAAATGTGCACAGTACAAAATTGACTTAATTGATGTTGATATTCAGGAAGGATTTTATCCGGTATTGATGTCGTATTTAGTGAAACGAAGTAAAATGGTATAGCATTTGCAAGTTATAGTATTGATATTACGGTAAATTTGAAAAAAATCTGCCAAAATTGTTATCTTTAATTCATAAATGAGGATTATGAAAAAATATATTTTTATACTGTTGTCGTCCGTTTCGATATTTATTATTTCCTGTAATCCGGATACCCCTGAGCCTACAACACCGAAACTGATATTCAAGTTTAAATTTGACTCTACTCAAGAAAGACTGAATAATTTTGGAAATTTGGCCGTGATGCCTGATGGTCATAAAGCACAGACTCCTTTATTTAATCAAATGAGTGCACATTATATCGAA
>DAOQII010000267.1:0-3379 GCA_035339455.1 Chitinophagales bacterium | reverse complement strand
GAGAAAGAACAAGTCATGCTCTACATAGAAAATGAACATGAGCAAAACGAAAAACTGATTATTTATGATGTGAAGAATAAAAATGAAATAATTTCAACTGATTTTGAGAAATCAAAATGTATTGAGCATGTAATTGGCGGACTTAGAAATTGCGTTGAGATTGACACCGTGACATCTGACAAAATAATTTTGAAAGTTGAAACGGACGAAGAAAGAATAATAAAAAAAATACAACCGCCAAAACAACAACTAAGTTTTCGTTGGGCTTGAAAAGCCAATGATTATCTCGCATGAGGCGAGAGAACAAACCAGTTGGAGTGCTGCTTGCTTATTGTATTTTTCTATTTTGGAGTTGCAGTGGGGTTTGTTTTATGTTTCCTGTTCTGCTAAATAGACATACACATTTATTTCATTTGGTATGGACACCAAACGATTATTCTTAAACTTTAAGTCTTGCATATAGAAAGCAGGATAAACTGATATACCTATTCAATATACTATTCATCTGATTTGGTATGCTTACGATATTGCTGAAGTAATTCATTAAACTTTGGAAGTTTGCTGATATTCTTCATATCATAATCTATTTGAATCCAGTTAAAATTTTTATAACCTGCATTAAGTGACTTTTCTAAAAATTCAAATGCTTTATCTGTTTGATTTGTAATTGCATATAAACATGAAATATTATATAGTTTAATATATTCTTGCTTTTCAGTATTTATTTTTTTATCAAGCAGATAAGGAATTATGGAATTTAGTTTTAGTGTATCATTTTTAAGCGCATAGAAAAAAGCTAAAGTAAAGGAATCCGGTTTTAATTTAATCGCAGTATCTATATCCTTGTTTGCATTTATTAAATCATCTTTAGCAATATATGCATTGGCTCTCAACAGATAATACTTATCTCTTTTGCTAACTCTAACCATTTTCATTGCTTTAGTGAAATCTGAAATGGCATCATCGAATTTATGAAAGGCAAAATTGAGTCTTCCCCTTGCTCTATAACATTCACACATTAAACAACAATTGGCATGATTACTTTCATAAATTGTTATGGCTTTATTAAATGCCTCAAAAGCTTTCTCTAGGCTATCTAAATGCAGGAAGTATTTCCCCTTAAATACATACGCATTGGGGATAGAAGAATCCATGATCATCATCGTGTTGATAAGGTCTTTTACCGAGGCCATACTATCTATTTCCAAAAGCAAATCTACTTTATCTTCATAAAATAAATATTTTTCAGGTTGCAATTTTATTGCTTTATTGACGTCATTTAAGGCTAAATCAAATTTTAAAAATTTACGGTACAACAGACTCCTTTCAGCATAGAGACATGCTTCATTTTTGTTCTTTTTGATTGCCTTATTAAACGCATTTTCAATTTTAGCGAAACTTGTATCTGTTGCTGATAAACGTAACTTGTAAAAACTATAACAATTTTGTGCTTTTAAATTTAAACACATCAAATTAACTAAGATAATAAAAATCGCTTTTTTAAAAACTGGCATAAAAATAAACTCCTGACAAATATAATAACTATTTCAGATAGATGCATATTTTTATATATCAAAAAAAATCAGTAAAATCTAAATCCTCTACCCGGATAGTAGGCTTCGTCGCCCAGCTCCTCTTCTATCCTGAGCAATTGGTTGTATTTGGCTATCCTGTCGCTGCGCGAAGCTGAGCCGGTTTTTATTTGTCCGCAATTAAGTGCCACGGCTAAATCGGCTATGGTGCTGTCTTCTGTTTCGCCGCTTCGGTGGCTCATTACCGATGTATAGCGGTTGCGGTGCGCCAAGTCGACGGCATCAATTGTTTCAGACAAGGTGCCAATTTGGTTTACTTTTACCAAAATTGAATTCGCCACTCCGTTTTTAATTCCTTCTGCTAATCGTTTTGCATTAGTTACAAACAAATCATCGCCTACCAACTGGCATTTTTTACCGAGTGTATCGGTCATCAGCTTCCAGCCTTTCCAGTCATCTTCGGCTAAGCCGTCCTCAATAGACACGATCGGGTATTTTTTTACCCAATTTGCCCAATAATCCACCATTTCTTCAGAAGACAACATTCTGTTATCCGATTTTTTGAAGATATATTTTTTCTTTTTTGTATCGTAAAATTCTGATGATGCCGGATCCAAGGCAATCATGATTTGATCACCGGGTTTATATCCTGCCGTTTCTATGGCTTTCAACACAATTTCAATGGCTTCTTCATTCGACTGAATTTCGGGAGCAAAACCGCCTTCATCTCCCACATTGGTTGAATAGCCTTTGCTTTTCAATACTTTTTTCAAATGATGAAAAACTTCCACGCCCATTCGCAAAGCATCGGAAAAAGTATCTGCTCCTACAGGTGCAATCATAAATTCCTGAAAATCTATTTTATTATCGGCATGTGCTCCTCCATTGAGGATATTCATTAACGGAATTGGCAATACATGTGCATTTGTTCCTCCTACATAGCGATATAAGGGCAAGCCTGCTTCTTGTGCCCCCGCTTTTGCTGCGGCAAGCGATACGGCTAGCATGGCATTGGCACCTAATTTCTTTTTATTTTCCGTACCATCCAGTGCTAAAAGTATATCATCAATATCTCGTTGCAGCAATACGCTCTCTCCTACCAGGGCTTCGGCAATTTTAGTATTTACATTGTTTACTGCTTTTAATACGCTTTTGCCCATATAGGTTTTGCCGTTATCGCGCAATTCTACAGCTTCATGTATGCCGGTAGAGGCTCCGGAAGGCACTGCTGCCCTGCCTATTACACCGTTTTCGGTTATTACATCTGCTTCTACTGTAGGATTGCCACGGGAATCAAGAATTTGACGGGCATGTACGGAAATAATGTAGCTCATAAAAATATTATTTTGCGTTTTTCTTGTAAACTGAACAAGTCATTTTTATTACACTGCAAAAATAAGATAAAAAAAACTAAGGCATCTTGTATTGATGCAAAAAGATGTTAGCAAAAAAAAATAGAATGTGAGAAAAGGTTAAACAATTTTTTTTCAGTTGACAGTTGAATAGATGGCAAAAAGTAAAAAATCATCTTTTAACTTTCAACATTTCTTCACTATTTCAGCGTAATCGTTCTTTCTACCGGATTGAATTGATTGTCAACTCTATTCCCTTTGGCATCTAATAGTGTTAATTTGATTACATTTTTCCCTTTTGGCAATCCTTCCATAAAATAGCCTGCCCATTTGGTGAGCATAAACTCAGTACCATTGATTTCCGCTTTCACTTTATATCCGTCTTTTGCCAAATCACAGTTCACCAAATAAAAATCCAATAAGACAGCATCAGTTTCGCTGCCGGTATATTCTCCTTTAGGCCGGCTGTAAAACATCATTGGCAGACTTAAATCC
>DAOQII010000266.1:0-3418 GCA_035339455.1 Chitinophagales bacterium | reverse complement strand
TTCAAATGGGAAATAGGGAATTAATTGAACACTTGGTTGCAACGCTTCAACTAAGCTTACCAGTACTTCATCCTGTGCGTTATAAATCAAACAACCACCGGGTTGTATACTGAGGATAAACTTGCGAAACGTTTCGAGATATGCTTCAAACGTGGGAAAAACATTGATATGATCCCAGGCAATACCTGAAATTACGGCTATATGCGGGTGATAATGTAAAAACTTACTCCGCAAATCCAAAGGAGATGTCAGGTATTCATCGGCTTCTAATATTATCGAATCGGCATCTTTAGACGTTTTTACCATAAAATCAAATCCTGCCAACTGCGCACCTACGAGGTAGTCAAAGTTTTCATGTTGTGTAAACAACACATGCATAATCATGGAAGTGATAGATGTTTTACCATGGCTACCTGCTACGGCAACTCGTGTTTTAGATTTGCTCTGCTCGTAAATAAACTCAGGAAATGAAAATATTTTTAAACCGAGCTCTTGTGCTCTTATCAGCTCCGGATTATCTGCCTTGGCATGCATACCAAGGATTACGGCATCAATGTTTTGATTTATGCGATCTGGAAACCAGCCTTCGGCATCCGGCATCAGACCATAGCTAATTAGATTGGATTTTGCAGGATCAAAGATGGCATCATCTGAACCTGAAACGGTATGTCCTTCGTTTTTTAAATGCAGTGCCAGCTGATGCATAACGGCACCGCCAATGGCGATAAAATGATAATTTGACATGGGGTAAAAATAAAAACCAGCTGCTAAGCAACAGTCTAATTTTTATAAACAATTCAACATTTTAACACAGATTAGTATTTTTACAAAATGTTATCAAATCATAACAAAAACTTATAAAAGTGGACGCGTACAATAATTGTCTTATTTTTGCGTATTCGTATAAACAACAACAAATGAGAAAGTTAACTAAAATCACATTAATTATCGCAACATGCATTTCAATCACAGCCATGTCATGCGCCCGCCGAAATGCCACAGGTTGTCCGGCTTGGGGTAAAACAAATCAGCCTAAAACCACACAAAAAAGCGTATAAATGTTACATTGGAACGAACTTCTCTCGGGGCAACAATTCAAAGATTTATTAAATGATGAAACGTTTTTTGCCGTATTTAAGCACAGTACACGCTGTTCTATTTCCGATATGGCAAAAAACAGGCTTGAACGTGAATGGAATCTTGACCTACCCATTTATTATCTCGATTTGCTCGAACACCGGGATGTTTCCAATTTAATTGCAGAATTATCAGGCATTCAGCACCAGTCACCTCAACTGCTTGTCTTCAGATTTGGAAAAGTAATCTATCACGCTTCCCATAATAGTATTGATGTACAAGAATTAACAGAGATTATTGATGCCTCACCCGGCAACTAAATCTTGTTTTTCTAAAAATCTTCCGGATTTAAATGTTTTGCCATAACCCGGTGTAAATTGGTTATTGCTATAGATTATTTTTCCGCCTACTATTACATATTGCAACAGATTATCATTTCTGTTCACTAATCTATTGAAACCGTCAAATTCTTCAATCGTATCTTCTTGTACATCATCCTTAACCTCAGTCAAATATTTCGGGTTGATGATATTGATATCCGCAATTTTTCCTTCTGCAAGAAAACAGGCATCCAAACCGAGCCAGTCGGCTTGTTCTTTGGATAAACGCCAGATACATTTTTCCATTGACATAATTGGTGTCTTATTATCGATAGATTTTTGAACTTGTTTTATCATCTGTAATGGAAAATTGTAAAATGCCATATTGGTTAAATGTGCGCCTGCATCGGAAAAGCTGATGATATTAAATGGGAAATTGTAAATCACCTTATATTTTTCAGGCCGGTCATTCCCTATTGTGGTTGTCCATCGTATTTTTTTATCATAGTCAACGATCAAATTTAAAAAGCAATCTACCGGATGTTGTTTACGCTCTTCTGCAATTTGAAAAAAGTTTTTACCGATTAGTGACTTATCCGGACAATCCAAAACAACAGACAAACTCAAATCTTTATGCCAAACCTTAGGTTTGTATTTATTCTTAATTTCTTTTTTAAATTGTTCTCTGAATGTTTTGTCTTTAATAAGTGTATTTCGCTCATGCAGATTTTTTGCCAAATGACGCATGGCTTCGCCGGTTGGAAATTCTTCAAACATCACTGAATCCACTCCATCATAATATACGGTAAACGGTGCAGGTGGAGCCTGCATCCTGAAATTTCCTTTTAACAGCCTGTTGGTAAGATTGGAGCCAAACATGGTGAGTGGCATAATGAAGCGGTCACCTATTAGATCTACCATGGCAATCATTGTCGTTTTAAGTGGTTTTCTAAATATGCCTGAGCTTTTCATCATATAAACAAGAGCACTTACCCGGGTAACTAAATTTGGTGCTCCCTGCAAAATAGCATTGCGTTTGCGCAGTGTATCAATCATGAGTTTGCGTTCTTTCCATGAGCCATAGAAAGATGGTGTTTTTCTCGACCAGTATCTGTTACCATCCATTTTATCCCAGGGATTATCCATGGTTGACAAACCCAAAAATCCTACATCCAAAGCATCATTGAGCATCTTGTTCATTTCCTCTTGTTCTTGAAAGGTGGCAGTTTCATTTTCAGTAACAGAACGCTTCAATCCCATTACTTTGCTACGCACATCAGAATGTCCGATAAACGAGGCTACATTTACACCCAAAGCTGAATCATTGATAAATGTTTTCCATTCTTTCGGTGTATGCCACGTTTTCGTTTTTTCCATGAGTGGCAACATCACTTCTCTGGGAATAGCCTCCACTCGGGTAAATGTATCTGAGGTATCTTCGGGGTTATTGTAAATTGCCGATACCGAGCAACTGCCCACAACCACAGTTGTTACACCGTGGCGAGCAGACTCTTTTAATCTGGGTGATGCGACAAGCTCTGCGTCATAATGCGTATGCGTATCGATAAATCCGGGTGTAATCCAACAATCTGTAGCATCGATAACTTCCGTTTCCGGATCTGTTAAAATCTCACTTTTAGAAATTTGTTTTATCTTATTTCCTTCTATCAGCATGTGGCAGATTTCAGCCTTTTGATCTTTATCACCGGTGAAGAGCAGACCGTTCTTTATTAAAATTTTTGAAGCCATAAGCCAACTAAATTTATTATGAAATTACGTTATTAAATGTCATGTAACAATAATTAAAGTTAAGAAGAAAAAATGTAAGCCTAAATGGGTTGATTGTCATCATACGCAAATAGGATAACCTCTTCTCTGTTTTCAAAAAATGTTGTTTTATGCCGAAAAAAAAATGCATTTAACACTTGAACTTAGAACAGGCTGATACAAACTAATTAGGGTCAAAAAAAATAATATCGCAGAAGTAAAAAATGCTTTAATTTTAATACCAACTATGAAAA
>DAOQII010000265.1:0-3418 GCA_035339455.1 Chitinophagales bacterium | reverse complement strand
ACTTTGCCCCAGCGGGTCCGTCATACCATCATAAGATATGTAAAGGATTTTTTTACCTGCGATCATAAAAAAACCAATGTAATACAATCAACGACCAAATTCGGTTGTATAAATAATCATTTTTATTTCCAAGATAAAGATCAATAAGTTGTTTTACTTTATCATATCTTACGATTCCCGCTTGTTCTATCATCTCCTTTGAACAATATTTATCAATCATCCATTTTAAATCCGTCTTCAACCACTTTACCAGCGGAATACTAAAACCCCATTTCGGTCTTTCCAGCAACTCTTTGGGAACGTAATCATATAATATTTGTTTCAGCAAATACTTTGCAGTTCCGTTCTTGTTTATTTTTAACTCCGGTGAAAGATTCAATGCAAATTCCACCACCTTATAATCTAATAAGGGTACTCTTGTTTCTAGACTATATCTCATACTTGCCCTGTCCACTTTTACCAGAAGATCATCTTTCAGATAATTTTCAATATCCCAAAATGCAGCTTCTTCAAATGCATTTAATTTTCTTCCATTAAATGAACTGTTTAATGAGGAAAAATTAAAATCGGATTCAACCAACAAATTTTTTAACTCATTTTCAGAAAAAAAAGATTCTGTCTGACTGAATAAATGGCTTTTAAAATTTCCGGCAGGATATTTTTCAAACATATTACCTGCTCGTTTATATCCGCTTCCCAAAAATCTCGTCGCAGCATAAACAACAGGTGAAAAAGTTTTATATAATGGACTTTGTAATTTTTCTACCCACAAATAACGGCCATACCCGCCAAACAGTTCATCACCGCCATCACCGCTTAGGGTAACAGTAACATGCTGCCGGGCCAGTTTACTTACCAACATGGTCGGAAATGCAGAAGAGTCGGTAAATGGTTCATCATAAACACTCATAAAATCAGGAACCATTTCCAAAATTTCTTTCTGTGTTATCGGTAATTCGTAATGATCTGTTTTTAAATGCTTCGCTACGGCTGCTGCATAAGGTGCTTCATTAATTTTTCCATCGGTAACTGCAATACTAAATGAGTTTACTTTTTTGTCTGACACCTTGCAAGCAAGAGCAGTTACCAAGCTGCTATCTGTACCACCACTCAGAAATGTTCCGACAGGTACGTCACTTACCAATTGACCGGCAATGGAACGAGTAAGTAAAGAATCTAAAATGTTTTTAGCAGATTGTTCATCCGATAAGGTAGTCTTCGCTATTTTATCGCTTACCTGCCAAAATGATTGGCTGTGATATGAAAGAGTACCGGCATCACTTACTGATATTTCAATAAATGAGCCGGCGTCAAGTTTTATTACTTCATTATAAATTGAAAAAGGGTGTGGTATATAACCTAAATGTAAAAATGAAGGAACCACTTTTTTATTTATTGTCAAATCTTTTTTGATTGCCGTAATTGCTTTTATCTCTGATGCAAAAAGAAGCTCTTGTTCACTAACAGATATATACAGTGGTTTTATCCCTATATGATCTCTTGCTAAGGTTAATTTTTTTAAATGCTTATCCCATATTGCAAAAGCAAACATTCCGTTCAAGTCACTGAACGAATTAGTTCCTTTTAAAGCGAATGCCTCTATGATAACTTCGGAGTCAGACGTGGTTCTTTGCTGAATACCATATTTCGCAGCTACCTCTTTATAGTTATATACTTCCCCATTATAGACCATCACATATCTTCCATCATGAGAATAAAACGGCTGATTGGCAGCTTCAGACAAGTCGATAATACTCAACCTGCGATGGCCAAGTCCAATGCCGGAATTATTGTCGTAATAGAATCCTTCGGCATCAGGCCCCCGATGCTTTATGGCCTGGGTGAGACACTGAAGGTGCTCCTGCGAAAAACGGTGGGAAATGAATCCTGCGATTCCACACATAGTTAGAAACTGTTTGCCGCTTGTATAAGCGACGGGTAATTATAAAAAGAATAAAAAAGAAAAACCAAAGTGAATAAGAAAGTATTCCGGTTATTTTCTGAAAGAGTAACCCGCGGGGAGCCGGGAAAACATTAACTGCTCCATAAGCATATTTCGGAAAAATATCCAGAATTTTATCTGCATTGTACCGCCTGTATGCTGTGGTAAGCAATTCAGTATGCTGTGTCAAAAAAGAAATACCCGGCCTGTCGTAAGCGTTTAATACTGCTAAATCAGGCTCCATATTGGTATCAAAAAAATGCCATTGGCCGTTGTAATATGCTTCAAAAGAAAAATGACCTCCAAACTTCTTTCCCAAAAACCCGACCTTCCTGGTTGAAATATTTTTTCTATTTAACAATTCCATCATTACTACAGACTGCTGACTGCAGGAAGCATAAGCATATTTCAGCACATCATCGGGAGCTATAACAGAATTATATGCTGCATTGGTAATTTTTGCAAATAAAGTCAACAGATAATTATCACTGAAGCCATATTCGGAGTAACCATGATAAAATCTTTTTCTGACAATAGCTGCGAGCAGATTTGAATACTTTTTTTCGTAATCTGCTTCTTTATTTATCTGTGAATAAGTTGCATTATAAAGACTGTCGCTATATACTTCCAGTTTGCGTACAGAATTGATTCTCGAAAGTGATGCTTCATATTCTTCTTGTCTCTCATTTTTTGGTGGAGATGTATCAAACCTTGTTAAAGGATTGTAACGTCCTGATAATTGGAGCAATGTAAATACAGCAGAAATAACAAAAAGACTAAAAAAAATTATATCCGCCCGAAACAGTTTTCTTTTCATAGCAACAACTTTGTTCTGATATTGGATTTGCTGCTACTAAATTGGAGCTATCTGTTTTCATGAACAAATACATAAACACAAAAAATCATTTATAGAGCGGTTATACTCTGTATTGGTTTAGTGAAACTCCGAACTCGTTAGTATTTTTACGGATTATAACATGTATCCTATTCATTACTTTTTTATCCCTCTCACCACAGCCACTTTTAAATTGTTGGCATAAGTTAAAAAACCTGCTTGCGTAACTTTTACCCCACAATCCTCCATCCATTTTTTTACAGTGCTTATTTTTTGTGGATTGTCATAAGCCGGAGAAAACATATCAAAAGTGTCGAGCACTACCCACTCTCTTAATTCTTCTTTTGATAAATTAGCAGGTAATGTTCTGTTGATATCGCACATTGGTAAAAACCGATGACCTATCATTGCCAGTCCCATTTTATCAATTACTTTATAAGTTTTAATCAGCCTGTCAGCATTGCGGTCTATTTTATTCAATAGTTTTTCATGTGACATTTTTTTTGTCCAGGGTCTGAAAATATACTTTGAACTGAGCTTAGTGTACCACCCTTTGATTGGATAAAAATCAACTGCAATTTCTCCACCGGGTTTTGCCTTATCTATCAGACTTTTTACCGATTTTTTAAAATCAGGTGTAT
>DAOQII010000264.1:0-3434 GCA_035339455.1 Chitinophagales bacterium | reverse complement strand
GATATTGGCTTAATAGTAAAACAAGATAAATCAGCTGTTCACGTTTTTGCTAATTCAATAAAAACTACCGAACCTATCAAGAACGCAGAGATCTCAATTATATCAACATCCAATCAAGAATTGGGAAAAGTAAAAACAGATGGCGACGGCTATGCTCATTTTGTCATACCGGCATCTTATAAAAATATCGGCTTTAAGGTGGGAATGGTAACTGCTGTGCACGACACCGATTTTAACTACATCATACTGGACGGAAAAGAAGTCGACAATTCTCGTTATGATGTTGGTGGAAAATACTTGAATGCCTCGAATTATGATGCATATATTTATGCCGAAAGAGATATCTATCGGCCGGGTGAAACCATGCACCTCAACACAATAGTACGTACTAATACTTGGGAGTTGCCGGGAGAGATGCCCGTGAAAATCAAAATTTTCGCTCCTAACGGTAAGGAGTTTTATAATGCCAAAAATGTATTGAATGAGCAAGGTGCAGTGTCTGATGATATCGCATTGTCAAGTTCTGCAATGACGGGTACTTATGTTTATCAAATCTATTCAGGCAACGATATTTTACTGGCTTCAAAAAATATGCTGGTAGAAGAATTTATGCCTGACAGGATTAAAGTGGATTTGAAAACAGATAAAGAAGAATACCGTCCCAATGAAGCTGTCAATATCAGTATAAATGCCATGAATTATTTTGGGCCTCCGGCAGCCAACAGAAACTATGAAGTCAATTTTTCATTAGAGAAAGCATCCTTTGCTGCTAAAGAATTTAAACAATATACTTTTGATGTCAGTAAAGCTGCAGAATATCTGAGTGTGAACGCTAATGGCATTACAGATGCCAATGGTAATGCTTCTGCTGCATTTAATATTCCTGCCGAATATGCATCAACAGGATTGCTCAGTGGCAGAGCTTTTGTTACCGTCTTTGATGAAACGGGAAGACCGGTAAACCGCCTGAAAACATTTAATGTTTTTACACAGGATACTTTTTATGGTATTAAAACAGGCAATGACTATTTCAGTACGAAAAGTCTGATAAAAATTCCGGTCGTAGCTGTTGATAAAAAAGGCGTTGCACTGACTTCTGCAAAAGCAAATGTAAAAATGATTAAACGGACTTGGGAAACTGTCTTGCAAAAAAATAACGGTGTACTCAGTTATGTTTCACAGCAAAAAGAAGAAGTTGTAGAAAATAAAAATATTCTGATAAGAGGGGCAAATTCTTATTTTGCATTTTCTGCGAATGAAAGCGGAGAATACGAAATGCGCTTGTCCAATCCCGGAAGCGAGTCGTATGTGTCATTCAATTTTTGGGCCTATGGCTGGGGCGATACATATGCCAACTCTTTTGAGGTTAATAATGAAGGAAAAATAGACATCACACTCGATAAGGAAAAATACTTATGCGGCGAGAAGGCAAAAGTATTGCTGAAAATGCCGTTTGATGGCAAAGTTTTAATTTCCATAGAGCGAGATAGTCTGATTGAGCATTTTTATATCGACAGTAAAAACAAAGCAGCAGAGTTTGAGTTAAAACTTAAGGAAGTTCATGTACCTAATGTCTATGTTTCGGCAGTGCTGATAAAACCAAATGTAAACGATGGCATGCCACTCACCATTGCTTATGGTTTTCAGCCGGTATTAGTAGAAAATCCCGATAATAAAATTCCGATTGACATTCAATGTGCAACAGAATCACGCTCTAAAACCAAACAAGTAATTAAAATAAAATCGAAACCTAATACAGAAATGACGATTGCTGTAGTAGATGAAGGAATATTGGCACTCAAAAATCAAAAATCACCAAGCCCTTATGATTATTTCTATTCTAAACGGGCTTTAGAGGTCAGTTTGTTTTCCATTTATCCCTATTTATTTCCTGAACTAACAGCCTTGGGCGGTGGCTTCGATGATATTGGAAAACGAGTAAATCCGATGACAAATAAACGCATAAAACTGGTATCACTTTGGTCTGGTATTATCAAAACAAATGCACTGGGCAATGCCGAATTTCCCATTTATATTCCGCAGTTTTCAGGGAGTTTACGTGTGATGGCTGTTGCATACAATGGAAAGCGTTTTGGCAATGCAGATAAAAATATTACAGTCGCAGATCCTATCGTTATCAGCACCGGCATTCCGCGATTTGTATCGCCCGGCGATGAGCTTACCGTTCCTGTTACAGTAAGTAATACCACTAAAAATAATGCACAAGCCATTGTCAGTGTTCAAAGCTTTGGTGTATTGCAAAATAAAGTAAATGGTGAAATGACAACTGATATTACGGCTAAAAGTGAAAAACAACTCGATTTTTCCGTAATCACTAAAGAGATGACGGGCGAAGGCAAAGTAGTGGTTACTGTAAAATCGATGAATGAAACATTCAGCGATACCACCTATATCAATTCTCGTCCAAATACTTCTTATAGAAAATATTCCGGCAGCAGTACCGTAGACGGCGGTAAATCGGCAACTGTAAGTTTTGCCGGAAATATGCCGATGATGTTTCATCAGAATAAATTAGTAGTGGGCAATTCGCCATTGATACAGTTTGGTAAAAATTTACAGTACTTAGTGCAATATCCTTATGGCTGTATTGAGCAAACTATATCATCTGCATTTCCACAATTGTATTATACCGATTTGGCAAAAAATTTGAACGAAGTATCCGGGCAAAAAAATAATGCAGTGAGCAATGTGCAGTTTGCCATTGATAAGGTACAGTCTATGCAATTATCCAGTGGTGCTATGGCGTACTGGCCGGGGGGCAATTACGACACTTGGTGGGGTACAGTTTATGCCGGACATTTTTTACTGGAAGCTCAAAAGGCAGGATATAATGTAAACCCTAAAGTATTGAATAAACTGTTTGAGTATTTGCAAAACAGAATGAAAATAAAAGAAGTGGAATGGATGTATTATGCAGATGGCAGAAAACGGGAAGTAATTAAAGAAGAAGTGCCTTATTCCTTGTATGTGCTGGCCATGGCTGATGAAGTAAAAGGCTCTACCCTGAATTATTACAAATCAAATAAAGAGCTGCTGACGCAAAGTGGTCAGTATTTGCTGGCTTGCGCTTATGCCATGCAAGGAGATAAAAAGAAATTTTATGAATTGCTTCCTAAAGGATATGTAAATGAAAATGCTGATCCGAAATTTAGCGGCAACTTTTATTCCGATTTCAGAGATATGGCATTGGTATTGAATACACTTTTAGAAATAGATCCTCAGAATACGCAAATTAATTACATGGCAAAACAAGTTTCTCAAAAACTGTTGCAAAGTACTTATCTCAATACACAGGAAAATGTATTCGGTATTTTGGCTATGGGTAAAATTGCCAGAAATGCCAATAAATCTACCGTAACGGCAAGTATTATGTCTAACGGAAAAGAAATAGCCAAGTTTGATGGTAAAAACGT
>DAOQII010000263.1:0-3445 GCA_035339455.1 Chitinophagales bacterium | reverse complement strand
CTGTGGTGTAATTTCCGGGAATACCAATTTTAGCTTGTTTTATTTCATCATCATTCAGTATGGATTTGGCGATGAGTAAGGGGCCGCAATTATTACCTAACGCACTTCCGGAATGAGATAAGATATAATAATCAGAAACAAAAGCATAAGCAAAATAACTCAACTTGGTGATATCATATTGCTGCTCTAAAGCCGCAGTATTAAGGGCTTCCACATCTGCAAAATGAACATCAAACTCTATGCCTTCCGTGTCAATTTTGTGATGAATCAGTGCATCGAAGATAAAGGTATCATTCGGACAAGGCGAAATAGCAAGCGACAATTTCATGATTCAAAGTTACGATTTAATCAGGGTACTTATGTTATCTTTGCGCTATGCTGACATCTAAAGACAGAATACCTTTTATTACAGGCATTGGCATTGCTTTATTTGTCAACTTTTTTTCATGGCAAAATCCGTTTTTCTGGGATACACTACTCACATCTACAATCACTCAGCATTATTACGAAAATGGCTTCCATAATCTGATTTTGCCCACACAGATAGATGCAGGTCATCCGCCATTCTTTTATGTCTGTATTACATTATTTTACAAAATTATTGGAAAAAATTTATTTACTGCACATTTAGCCATGTTGCCCATTATTCTGTCTGGAGTAATAGCTTTTATTTTATTACTCAGATATTTTGGGTTTACGCTGCTGCAGCAAGTTTTAGCCATCCTGACTTTTTTTGCCATTCCACATGTATTGACGCAATATAGCTTAGTCAGTTATGATGCCACACTATTAAGTTTATATTTATGGGCATTATGGGCAATACTTAAAGCTAAAAATGGACTCTTAACTGTTCTTTTGATTTTAATACTTGCAATAAGTTTAAGAGGTATGGTATTATGGGGTGCGCTTGTAGTTACAACTTGGTATATATATAAGATTGAATTACGCAAGTTTTTATTTCCTTTTGTTATTTCCATCTTTGTAATTACTTGTTGGTATATTTATCATCATTGGCAATGCGGATGGTGGTTCTCTACTCCGGCTGCAGGATGGGCAAATCAAAGAGGCTGGGCTGATTTCCCACAATTGCTGAAAAATATATTTTCTATTGCACGTTGTTTTTTTGATTTGGGTATAGTCGTCTTAAGTCTTTTGTTTGTCATCTCGCTATTTACAAAAAAGTATAATAAACAGTTAGTTGGATTAGTACTGATTCCTGCCTTATTATTGTCACTAAGTTTGTTACCCTTTTCAAATCCTGTCAACCACCGTTATTATCTGATAGTCTATGTTTTGCTTTTGCTTAATGTATTGCATTTTATGAATCAATTTAATTTCAGGTGGAGTTTGATGCTGATTCTTTTCTTAGTCTTTGGCAATAAAATGATATATCCGGTACCCATTTCCAATGCATGGGATTGTACGATGTTACACAGAAATTATTTTACAACTAAAAAGGCCATCTTTCGGCAAATGGATGAAATGGGTATATCCCGAACTCAAACCGGAACTACATTTCCATTGGATGCCGGTATGCATCAATCGGATATGACAGCGGATACAGTACGCATGATCAATGTAAATGGAAGTAGTTTGGATCAAGTAAAATACGTACTGTTTTCTAATGTCTGCAATGATTTTTCAAACGATCAAATTGAAGAAATAAAGACATGGAATAAATTATACCGTGTGTCAGACGGGCAAGTGTATATTGAACTTTATGAAAAATAAAGAAGATAAAACTGAATTAATTCATATTCTTTTGTGGGTTGATTTATAATTTTCACCACATAGAGGCATAGATTTTTTTTAGGTTTAACAATACTTACCAAACAATATCTGGTATGAATAGAAAAATATAGGTATCGCCTAAAGCGATACTATGTTTTTGCTTGATTATCTATACTGAATGACCAAATAACTTCTTATGTTAAAAATGCTATGTTTCTATGTAGTTTAAACCGCAGAATAGTTTACATCAGTTTTTCTCCGGCAGCATAAGCACCCAAGATTTTTAATTCGGTAGTATAGGGTTGAATATCATTTATTATTGCTCTGAAATCGGATTCGTCAGTAAATTCCAGATCTATATACATATAATATTGCCATTCTTCGCCGATAACAGGTAAAGATTGAATCTTTGTCAGGTTGATATTTTTATCACCGATTATAGTCAACACTTTAGCCAGACTGCCGGGTGAATGGTGTGCTCTGAAAGAAAGGGAAGCTTTATTAATAATTGCATGATTAAGGAGAGCAGGTTGGTTTCTCTTTTTGATGGCTAAAAACCTAGTGAAATTCCGTTTGTTATCGTGAATATCTTCTGCCAAAATTTCCAAATCATATATCTCAGCGGCACGTTTGCTGGCTATGGCACCTCTGTGCCGGATATGATGTTTTTTTATTTCTTCAGCACTCAAGGCCGTATCAAAAGATTCGATTAGCTGGATATTTGGGTAGGGCTCAAAAAAGTTTCTGCACTGCAATAAGGCAATAGGGTGGGAGTGTACTTCTTCCAGATCTTCTATCCTTTGATTGGGCAGTGCCATTAAATTCATTTCAATACGCAAATAAACTTCACCAAAAATTTCAAAATCATGATTTCGCAGCAAGGCATAATTCGGCAAGATTGCACCGGCTAAAGAATTTTCTATTGCACAAATTGCATAATCAGCCTCGCCGGATTGCAGTGTGGCAAACAGTTTTCCAAACGTTGCGCAGTCAACTGTTTCAATATCATTTCCAAAAAATTTTAGTGCTGCTATCTCGTGAAACGAAGCTTTAAATCCTTGAATGCCAATTTTCATCTTATATACATTTTAATTTCCGTTTTATTAAGTGTTTATTTTTTAGCTTACATTTTTACAGGGATTTAATTCTTCACTAACCATTCAGTTATAACAAACGGATGCTACAAATTAAGCAAGTTTTCAAGCCAATTACAACAAAGACTATGTTATTTGATAGTTAACCACAAAAAATCTGACACAAAACATTGATTTTTTATGGAACTTACTTTAACATTGCAAACTTATCCGATGGCAGAAATAATTACGCTCGATAACGACAAACTCACTCAATGCAATACCAAATATCCTGTTTTATTGGTAAGTGGACTTGGTTTTCATGATAATCACCGTTTGATGAGCTATTGGGGTAACATTCCCAATTATTTAAAAGAACATGGATGTACAGTGTTTACTGCTAATCAGGAAGCCTTTCTTTCCATACCGGATAATGCCATAAAACTGAAGTTCAGAATTTTGGATATTTTGGAGAAAACCGGAGCTCAGAAAATCAATCTAATCGGACACAGTAAGGGTGGTCTCGAATCCAGATATGTAGCTTCGAGGATGGGTATGGAAGATGCTATTTCCAGCATCACCACTTTAGGCACACCGCATCATGGTACACATTTAGCCGATATTATTTTGGGGAAATTACC
>DAOQII010000262.1:0-3450 GCA_035339455.1 Chitinophagales bacterium | reverse complement strand
CAAAATTACAAAAATGTTTTTAATCGGTTTAGGTAAAGCTGATATTACCGCTTTTGAAAGAGGTTCGGGAATGTTGGGTTATGGTCTTTATACGCATGTTGCTCTGGATGTAGAAACTCCGTTGTATGCTCGTGCTTATATCATAGAAGATCTTGACAATCAGCATAAAGTTGCCATTGTAAATTGTGAATTGTGTTTTATTACCCCGCATTTAAAACAAGAAGTAGTGAAAAATTTACAAAAACATGCTCCGGAATTAAAAATAAACGACCAAAATTTAATGCTTTGCGCACAGCATACCCATTGCAGTCCGGCAGGATATTCTGCGCATGCTATTTATAATATTTCTGTTCCCGGTTATATAGCACATATTACCAAAACGATTGTTGACGGCGTCACTGAAGCTTTGATAGAAGCCAATAAAAACAAGACAAAAGCAGACATCTCTATCGGCAAATCTTCTTTTGAAGATGATACTCCCGTTTCTTTCAACCGCACGGTAAATTCTTACAATCAAAATCCTGAAGTTAAAAAATATTCCTTTTCTCAACGCCATTTGGCCGTTGACAGAGAAATGACGCTCTTGCAATTTGTAGCCGAGGATGGAAGATTGCTCGGCTCTATTAATTGGTTTGCGGTACATACCACCAACTTGCCCAATACTTATACTAAAATATGCTCTGACAATAAAGGATATGCTGCAGACAATTTGGAGCGCACGATGCAGAAAAAATATCCCAATTATATTGGGGCTTTTGCGCAGGGTGCTTGTGGTGATGTTTCGGCAAGAGTGCGCTATAATCCTAAATTATCTTTTCAGCGGGGCAAATTTGAAGGGGTGTATTCGGATGATTTGAAAAGCTCCAAATTCAACGGCATGCTGCAGTTTGAAAAAGCCAGAGAAATTATTCAGGATTTTACTGCACCTGTAAAGAATGACGAAGTAGATGCCGTTTTGCAATATATTGACTTTAGCCATATAGATATTAAACCCAAATTTAACAACGGACAAGAAGGCGGACTTACTTCACCGTCTGTAATGGGGGTTTCTTTTTTGGAAGGTTCTAAAATGGACGGTCCCGGTATGCATCCGCTGATAGGAAATGTGAGTCGTGGCATTTCAAATCGGCTAAAAAGCAGAGAACTCAATCAGGCTAAAAATCTCAGTGATAAAGATGCGGAAACAATCACGCGTCGTTATCATGCACAAGGCAACAAACATCTGGCCTTGGAAACCGGAGAAAAAAGGCTGTTCGGCAATGCTGATATTACTAAGTTTTTTGTTCCGGGCTTTGCCGACCCTATCATTTACAACTTAAAATATTTCTCTCGTTTGGGCTTAATGAGTGAACATGCCTGGGCTCCGCAGATTTTGCCCGTACAAATATTTAAATTAGGTACAGTAGCCATCGTGGCCATACCTTTTGAGATAACCACCGTAGCCAGCTGGCGTTTGAGAAAAACGGTAGAAGATGCCTTGTTTCCAAATGGTATAGAGCATGTCATCTTGTGTCCTTATTCCAATGCCTACAACGGGTATATTACTACGTATGAAGAATATCAGGTGCAAGATTATGAAGGCGGGCATTGTGTTTTCGGGCAATGGAGTTTGAATGCCCTGCAACAAGTAAGCCATCATTTAAGTCTTCAACTGCTGAATAAGCCCGAAGACAGGGATATTCCATTTTTGGCAGAAGCACCAATTTCCGAACAGTATCTGCAACGCTTTGCTTATGAGAAAAGCTATTATTACAAACGCATAGAAAAGCGAACAGACAGGAAAGAGAATTTCATTTTAAAAAAGGGAAAAAAATATTACGAACGGATTGACAACAGTTTCAAATAAGTTTCAGTTTAAGTGGACTTACTTCTTCTTCGATTTCTTTTTGGATGTTGTGCCGCCAACTTTGGTTTTTTTCTTCAGTTCATAAATAAACCCGAAATGAGGCTGAAAACCTAATGTACTCATGTATGAAAATGCAGCATCTATCGTAACACCTTGCCGAATAGAAACACCTATACCAAAACTGCCCGTTACAGGCGACGAAGCTACTCCTGCTCTGAAACTGATTAAGTCTTTTAAAGTATATTCCACTCCTGCTCTGAAGACAACCCCTTTTTGTGTAAAATCTTTATCAATTTGTGTGGAGATGAAAAATTTCTTTCTGGCCTCATAGGTAATTCCTAACCGCAATACACTGGGAATCTTTTCTCCTGTATTTTTGTCTACATATAATTTCAACGGATTATAAACATGCAATGCAATCGCCAGTTCATCTATGGGTTTACTGAAAAATCCAAGCTCAAAGGTGGCGTAATTTTTTGAACCATAACCTGAAATTTTTGCATTCAGATAATCCAATTGCATGCCTATCGACAAATATTTCGCCAATTTGATTGCATACGAAATACCGAATTTTTTTTCATTATAAAGGCTATATCCGAAATAATTGACAGAAAACCCAAAAGTTCCCGCTTTTTTAACAGGAACTGCTACCACTCCCGAAATATTGCTCACCCCCTCCCCTATAAATACAGGCGCATAGTACAAACCCACTCCGGGGTGTTCCAAAAACGCACCTGCCGCCTGATTATTGTAAGCAGAATAAACGCTTACCAACCCAATAGAGCTAAATCCCATGCCCGATTGCCGGGCTCCTGCAATTTTAACTTCGCCTAAAGCAGCCACTTGGCTAACGAATACTAAACAGAATACTGATGTCAGTACGATACACTTTATATTCCTGTATAATCTGTTCATATTCAATACTGCCAAAGTAAAAATTTTTTTTATGAAAATATAACATTTGACGAAAAAAGCTAATAAAGTGAAAAATACAGAGTATGGCATTTAAATTGCAATACAATTATCAATTATTGTGGAAAACTACCTATCCATATTTATAAATCTAAACAGCACTTTTGTAACAGTTAAACTTCAAATAATGAAAAAGCATGTCTTAATTTATACACTGTCCATTTTATTGGCTCATACCGTTTCTGCTTATACGCTGAGTAATGATTATGGCTTTCTGGAAAATATTACATTTAACATGTATAATGAAAATGTACCTCCCTATCAAGTGCCTGCGCACATACAATCTTTGGAAGAAACATTAATGTTTGATATCCTGCATGCTACATGGAAAGACAAAAAATGGGTGGCGTATACGTTAAATCCTCAACTGCTGGGTACTTTTAAAGTGGGTCAACCGGCTTTGCTTGACAACGGCTCTACAAAAAAAATGTACTTTGTAGCCGGATTACCTAATTCTGTTGGTGGTTTGGATTTATATGTCTCAGAATTTAAAAATAACAAATGGAGCAAGCCCGAAAACTTAGGCAGCAAAATCAATACTGTTTATAATGAATCCAATCCGGGTTTGTTGAATGATCATATTCTGACTTATTCCAGTAATGGTATTATCAAAAAAATGGATTTAAATAATT
>DAOQII010000261.1:0-3499 GCA_035339455.1 Chitinophagales bacterium | reverse complement strand
CTCTAAATCTTTATTTCATCAATTCGCATTTACGAAAACACTTAACTTAAGTTGAAAAAAGTTTTAATTTTTGGCTTTGCAAATTGCTTTTTTTATCTTGTATGAAAATTCATTTTTATGGCTAAATCATTTTTAGAAAAATATGGCAAATGGGCAATTATTACTGGCGCTTCCAGTGGTATTGGTGTAGAATTTGCCCATCAGCTGGCTGCTAAAGGCTTACATATTATTCTAGTAGCGCGTCGCCGGCAATTACTGGAGAAAGTTGCCCATGAAATTGAAGCAAAATATCAGGTTCAAACCAAAATAATTGAATCTGATTTGAGTATAGACGGTTTCCAGCATGATATTCTTGAATCCGTAAAAGATTTAGAAATAGGCTTATTAGTGAATAATGCCGGGATGAACTGCGAGGGCGATTTTTACCGTGGCAGCCTTGAGCGCAATCTTATGATGATACAACTGAATGTCAAAGCTCATTATGTACTGGCTTTTGAATTCGGCAAACAATTTATCAGCCGGGGCAGAGGCGGAATTATATTTACAGCTTCCACATCTGCATTTAATGCACATCCTTACTTATCTCACTATGCGGCTACCAAGGCCTATATTCTCTCTTTGGCTGAAAGCATGAATTACGAATTTAAAGATAAAAACGTGGATGTATTGGCACTTTGCCCGGGCATGACAGAATCTGAAATGACTAAAGGCATGAAAAAGAGTGCCATTCTGATGCCTGCTCAGCCAGTGGTGGAAAGTGCATTAAATCAATTGGGCAAAAGCTCTTCCGTAGTTCCCGGTTTAATTAATAAAACACAAGTTTTTTTCAATACGCGTATCTTAAATCGTGATGGTGCAAAATTATTGAACGGGGCTATTTTGAAAAAAGTATTGCCCGGTGTTAGCAAGAAGAAGCAAAAATAGCCGAATTTATTTAAACGGGTCACTCCATTTTTTATTAGTATACACATCGTTGCCGCTTAAGGTTTTTAAGAAGGCAATAACTGCATTTACTTCAGTAGCTGTTAAATGCAATTGCTGTCCAAAGCCATTCGGCTTTAAACGGACATCCAAATTTGTATTTTGAGAATTGGCATTGATATTTCCATAGTGCCCTATAACTGTTTGCAACGTAGTAATCACACCTGTATGCATCATCGGCGAATTGGGGTTTCCGCTGACATTAGTCAGATTGCGGAGTGATGGTGCTCTGGTATTGGTTAAGTCAAAGCCGGCAGCATTAAGTTTACCGATAATTCCATTATTGCCTGCATTGGGATCAATATCAAATTCCGGCGCATTATGACAGCCGTTACAGCCCAACCCGCCTGCCGTTCTGTTGCCTACAGAATCAAATAACGGTGGTGTCAAAAACAGTTGTTTACCGTTATTTTCCTGTGCTGTAAAATTGGGAAAAGGTTGTCCGTCATTGCCCACCTGAGAACGACCGGCATCATATTTAGAATCGAAAGACTGTATACTTCTTACAAATTGCGCCATACATTCTTGCATCCTAGCTTCCGTGATTTGTGTATCACCATAAACAAACTTAAACAGTTCTGTATAATAGCTGATTCCGGATAATTTTGTCAATAAATCAGCTATTCCTTGTCGGCCATTAGTACCACTGAAACCCATTTCATTAAAATCCTGAATTGGCTTAGTTGTCTGAATTTCCAATGTAGCAGCTCGCTCATCCCAAAAGAATTTATTTTCTACGCCAAAACGAGCATTCACCAATCGCATCGAATGGCGTCCTGTCAGTCCACTTGCAACACCGCTACTGGCTAATGCCGTATCACTAAAAGCAAACTCTTGCTTATGACAACTTGCACAAGATATCGTATTATCAATACTTAGGTTTTTATCGTAAAAAAGCACTCTGCCTAATGTTGCCTTTGCGTTTGTAATTGCATTAGTGCCTGTATTGTCTTTTCTTATATAGGCAGGTATAGATTGATTGGCATAATTTTCCAGACTGTTCAAATTGATATTCGAGCCGAATGCTGCTTCCACGGCTGGATAGGTAACAGTGTTGTCAGTTATTTCTGATTTTTTACATGCCGTAACAGCAATCAAGGTACTTAGTGCAAAGAAAAAGTGTTTAATTTTCATAAATGTGTGTTATTTCTGCATTGGACTATTCAAAATTTCAAAGGTTTAATCAGATCCATTTTTTTTGACATTAATTTTTACAAGATAAAAAAAAGAGGCTGAAAATTCAGCCTCTGATATTTACAGTTTTTGAATTGTTCATTTTATTAGCATGGCAATGCATTGCATATTGCAGTCAGAACGGAAACTCCCAAATTCAATATTAGTGTACAAAGCAAACCGCCTATTACCGGAATAGTAGAAACACTGATGGCAGTACAAATGGCATCTCCGGCAAACATTCTGGTTAGCGATACTGCTAAATTGCATAAATCTCTAAGCGGACAAGCACTAAGACGCTCTGTCACTCCTGCCGGATTAACCAACATGTTTTGCAAATCTGTATTAGATTGGATTGCTTTTGTAAACGTACTCGTCAAGTCTGCTTGTTTCATAGAGCTTAACTGTGGATATTTTTTATTCAACTCGTTTAATGCCACTCCAAAGTTTTGCAATAAACCCATAAAATGATCATAAGATACACCGGTTATTTGCTCCAAACGAGTATAGTCAGCTGTTGTAGCTGTTTTGGCATTAATACGAGCGGCAATAGCGCTTAGTTCAGTAATATTATTTTCATCACTCAGCGATTGCACATCCAGTTGCACACCCAAATCGGATGCAGCACTCAGTACATTTTTAAAAACTTGATCGTTTGCCAACTTAACATCTAAAGTATCAGTGGTAATTGCAGCATTTTGTTTCTGACAAGAAACAAAAGAAAGTGTTGCAGCAACAGCAAGCAACAAGATTTTATTCAATAATTTTTTCATTAAAAAGGTATTTTAATAAAGTTACAAATAGTTGAAACATCTTACTAATTTGTAATATGCTATTTACAATTCACTTACTTTTCTTATCTTAAGATAATTGAGTAGTGTAAAAAAGTGGGATATGATAAAATTACTTTTTGCGCAATTCAAAATTTTGTCCAAGATAAACACGTCTTACTTGTTCATCTTCTGCCAGCTCTTCTGCATTTCCTTGCTTGATAATTTTTCCTTCAAACAACAAATAGGCTCTGTCGGTTATAGACAGTGTTTCATGCACATTGTGATCGGTAATTAAAATACCAATATTTTTATATTTTAATTTTTCAACTATATGTTGAATGTCTTCCACAGCAATCGGGTCGATGCCTGCAAAAGGCTCATCCAGCAAAATAAACTTAGGATCGGATGCCAGTGCTCTGGCAATTTCAGTTCGTCTCCTCTCCCCACCCGACAATAATTTCCCCATGGATTTACGCACATGAGTCAAGCCGAATTCTTCAAGAAGGGATTCCAGTTTTTCTTTTTGTTCTGATTTTTTTAAGGGTGTAAATTCCAGTATGGCTTTGATATTA
>DAOQII010000260.1:0-3544 GCA_035339455.1 Chitinophagales bacterium | reverse complement strand
GTTTTCATTGCAATAGGTAATAGAATCATTGTCTTTTATGGAACCTCCGGGTTGTATGACGGCTTTTATGCCTGCTTTGTTTGCGATTTCCACACAATCCGGAAACGGGAAAAAGGCATCTGATGCCATGACGCTTCCATGCAAATCAAAACCAAAAGATTGTGCTTTGTGAATAGCTTGCAGTAGTGCATCTACACGAGAGGTTTGTCCGCACCCCATGCCTAATAATTGCTTGCCTTTTGCCAGTACAATCGTATTTGATTTCAGATGTTTGACAATCTTATTGGCAAATAATAAATCGGTGATTTGTTCCTCGTTTGGTGTTAATTCTGTTACACATTTTAAGTCATCAGCACTTATTTTTTTAATATCATAATCTTGTGCAATTACACCATTCAAAATGGATTTGAATTGCACTTTGGGAAATGCAGCTTGTTTTTGTTTCAGAATAATTCTGTTTTTCTTCTTTATCAATATGTCCAATGCATCTGCTTCATAATCCGGTGCGATCAGTATTTCAAAAAAGAGCTTATCCAATTCTTCGGCAGTCAATTTATCTATCTTAGCATTACAGGCTAAAACACCCCCAAAAGCAGAAACCGGATCTCCGGCTAAAGCACCAAGCCAAGCTTCAGTTAAATTGGACTTACTGGCTACCCCGCATGAATTGGTATGTTTAATCACCACAAAGGTGGTTTCGTTAAATTCAGCAATTAATCGTATTGCAGCATCAGCATCTACCAAATTATTGTAAGAAAGTTGTTTGCCATTGAGTATTTCAAAAACTGACTGTAAATCGCCATAATAGAAGCCGTGCTGATGCGGATTTTCCCCGTATCGAAGTTTGTCGTTATGGAGGTAACTAATTTTTAAGTAATCGAATGGATTTTTTTCTGCAAAATAAGCGTAAATCAGCGTGTCATAATGTGAGGAAACGGCAAATGCATTTTCAGCATATTTGCGTCTGTAGTCATGGCTGGTTTCTCCATTATTCTCTTCGAGATAAGCTGCTAATTCAGCATATTGCGACTTTTGCGAAACAATCATCGTGTGCTTATAGTTTTTTGCTGCAGCGCGAATTAAAGAGATGCCTCCGATGTCAATCTTTTCAATGATTTCATCTTCGTTTTTTGTGTTTTTTACGGTTTCTTCAAAAGGATATAAATCGACAATAACCAAATCGATTTCGGGAATAGCATATTCTTGCAATTGTGCCAAATCTTGCTCATTTTCACGTCTTGCCAGTATGCCTCCAAATACTTTAGGATGCAAAGTTTTTACTCGACCTCCTAATATGCTTGGATATGATGTCAGCTTTTCTACCGGAATAACAGTATAGCCCAAACCCTCAATAAATGCTTGGGTTCCGCCAGTAGAATAAAAGGTTACGTCGTTTTTTGCAAGTGCATGAATGAGTACATCCAATCCGTCTTTATAATAAACGGAAACTAAGGCAGATTTAATTTTTTTCACAGGAAATTGTTTGCACAAAGTTAGGCTAAACGAGCTGATTTGTAAATCAAATTAATGTAAAAAATGAGATAAAACTAATTGCTTTTGAATATTAGTTCTCGGATTTTTTCCACATCTTTTTCAATTTGTATTTTAAGCAGTTCCCAGTTTTCATATTTTATCTGTGGACGCAGATAATCCACGAATACCATTTTCAATTCTTTATTATACAAATCACCGTCATAATCTAAAATAAAGACCTCTATGGTGAGTTTGCTGTTTTCAAATACACTTTCCCTATAGCCGATACTCAACGCACCAAAATAGGTCTGATTCTCGAGGTCAACTTTAACGGCATATACTCCTGAAGCCGGAATCAATTTATATTTATTGCTGATATCAATATTGGCAGTTGGAAACCCTAAAATTCTGCCTACTTTATCACCATGTATCACTTTTCCGGTCAAGCTGAAAGGATGTAAAAGCAATTGGTTGGCTTCTTTTATGTTTCCTTCCAGCAAAAAATTTCGCACCTTAGTAGAACTCACCGCAATTTCATCAATTGACTGTGCAGGCAGTTCTTCGACTTGATATCCATATTTCATCGCTAATTTTTCGAGCAGATAAATGTCTCCCGTGCGGTTTTTTCCAAAGCGGTGATCGTGACCTACTACAATATATTGGGGATGAAATTTAGCCACTAATATATCGCGGACATAATCTTCAGCAGGCATATCCGAAAAGGTTTTGGAAAATTCTGCGATGACCAGATTCTGCAACCCGAAGGAAGCCAGCAGCTCAATTTTTTCATCAATTGTAGAGATTAATTTAAGCTTATTTTCGTCCGGATTTAATATCAATCTGGGATGAGGATCAAAAGTCAGTAAGATACTTTCGCCATGAATATTTGTGGCAAGTTCGTTTAGCCTTTTTATTATTTGCTGATGGCCAAAATGCACGCCATCATAAGTGCCAATGGTGAGTACGGCATGATTAAATTCCGGAAGATTGTCTAATCCATAAAATACCTTCATGCCTTTATAATGAAAAATGGAAACAAATTAAATTCTGCCCATTTTTAGTGCTGTAATAGCGGCTTCTACGCCCTTGTTGCCATGTTTGCCGCCGGCACGGTCTTTTGCTTGCTCTTCTGTATTTGGCGTAAGCACACCGAAGATAAACGGAATTTCGTATTGCAAATTCAATTGCTGGAGGGCAAATGCTACCGACTGGTTGATATAGATATCATGGTCAGTTTCGCCTTTTATCACACAACCCAAACAAATCACACTGCTTAAATGGTGCGTTTCTGCAAGTCGTTTAGCAGCAAATGGTAATTCGAAAGTACCGGGTACATAAGTGATAAAAATAGAGTCGGTTTGAACATCAAATTTTTCCAGCGTTGCCACACAACCTCTCAGGAGTTCAAAGGTAATATCTTTATGCCATTCCGCCACAGCAATACCGATTGATTTGCCTTTTCCGGAAGGTACGGCATGCTCATTATAATCGGATAAATTTTGTAATATAGACGACATAAATGAAGTGCGATTTGGAGAGATACAAATTCAGATTATTTCGCTTCCAACTTGGCAATATACATTTCGGCAATACTGCCTTCCTGAGAATTCGGATAATCGGCAAACAGCTTTTTGTATAATTCCAGTGCTTCTTTTTTACTGCCCTTTTGTTCTAAGGCCAACGCTGCTCTGAACAAGTAACTAGGTGCTGTTAATTCATTATCGGCTGCATCTGCGGCTTTTTTATAATTGTCAATCGCTTTGTCCATTTGTTTTTGCTCTGCATAAGCATCTCCAATTCCGCCGAACTTACGTGCATTCAGCAATTCATCACTAGTGCTGAAGTCTTCCAGTGATTTTACTGCTTCGGCATATTTTCCCAGCTTCAGATTGGCAATGCCTGCACAAAATTTAGCGCGATTTCCTGCAGCTGTTCCTCCATATTGTTTTATGATGGAAGTCAGTCCTAAATGTGTACCGTCACCGTTTAATGCCAATTGCATAGAGTCCATATCAAAATATTGCTGTGCAAAAATCATGGCATCTTTAGCCTTGGCTTCTTTCGGTTTTTT
>DAOQII010000259.1:0-3554 GCA_035339455.1 Chitinophagales bacterium | reverse complement strand
ATTAAAATATTTGCCATACTCCTGGCACATGATATCTGCGGCTACCTTTGATGCACCGAAAATGGAATGTTTGGTATGGTCTAAACTCATATACTCATCAATACCTTCTTTATAATAAGGATGTGACTCGTCAATTTCCCATCTTGTTTCCAGTTCTACTAATGGTAAATAGTTCGGATTGTCGCCATAAACTTTATTAGTTGATGTGAAAATAAAAACGGCTTCAGGACAATGTAATCTTGTATATTCCAGCATGTTAAGCGTACCGTTTGCATTCACCGTAAAGTCCGTAAAAGGCTCTCGAGCGGCCCAGTCATGTGATGGTTGAGCGGCAGTATGGACAATCAGCTTAATATCTTTGTTGTATTCTGCAAATACTTTTTCCAGATCTGCATTATTGCGAATATCAATATTGTAATGCTTATAGTTGGAAAATCTTTCTTCCAAACGGTTTTTGTTCCATGATGTAGAGGCATCATTCCCGAAAAAATATGCTCGTAAATCATTATCTATGCCTACTATCAAATCAAATTTGTCTGCAAAAAACTCGACAGACTCACTCCCGATTAATCCACCTGAACCGGTAACGATACAAATATTCATTTTAATTTTTTAGCCTGCAAAGATACTAAAAATCAGGATAAGCAGGCTTTTACAAAATGACAAAATAGCGGATGTGGCTTTAAGATAGTACTTTTAAATTCAGGATGAAACTGGACACCAATGAAGAATTTGTGTTCGGGTATTTCTATGATTTCAGCTAATCCTGTATCCGGATTAACCCCCGATATTATCATGCCATTATTTTCAAAATCACTTTGATATTTGTTGTTGAATTCGTAACGATGCCGATGTCTTTCAGATATTTCCTCCTTTTCATAAATCTTATAAGCAAGTGTATTTTCTTTCAATGTACACCGGTAAGCCCCGAGGCGCATAGTGCCACCCATATTCACCACCGTTTTTTGTTCTTTCATCATATCAATAACAGGGTGCGGTGTGCTATTTTGCATCTCCGTAGAATTAGCATTTTCCAGATGCAATACATTTCTGGCAAACTCAATAACAGCCATTTGCATACCTAAACAAACACCAAAAAACGGTATATTATTTTCGCGAGCATAACGTATGGTGTCGATTTTGCCGTCTATGCCACGCTGACCAAAGCCAGGAGCCACAAAAATACCATCCATATTTCCGAGAATTTCCCTGACATTTCTTTTCGTGATTTCTTCTGCATGAATGCGTTCTACATTTACTTTGCATTCATTAAAGACACCTGCATGGATAAAAGATTCATAAATTGAAATATAAGCATCCTTCAGTTCTATATATTTTCCAACTAAACCAATTGTAATTTCTTTTTTGGGATTCTTATAGCGATGCAGAAAAGAGTTCCATTCTTCCAAATCAGCTTTGGGCATATCTTCATATCCGAATTTTTGAAGAACAATTTCATCTAAGCGTTCTTTTTGTAAATTAATCGGAACATCATAAATACACTCTGCATCTAAAGCTTCAATTACAGAATCGTAATCTACATTACAAAACTCAGCAATTTTTCGTTTGCGTTCCGAACCTAATGAAATTTCAGCACGACAAGCAATTATGTCAGGATTTACACCTTCAGATTGCAACTCTTTCACGCTATGTTGTGTTGGTTTTGTTTTGAGCTCTTTAGCAGATGACAAATAAGGCACCAGAGTCAAGTGTATGACCAAATAGTCATGTTTCGGTAATTGCCATTTCAATTGACGAATAGCTTCTACGAATGGCAACGACTCAATATCGCCCACTGTTCCCCCGATTTCTGTAAGGATTATATCATAATTATCCGTTTTTCCCAACAGTAAAACACGTCGCTTAATTTCGTCAGTGATATGCGGGATAACTTGCACCGTTTTTCCTAAATAATCTCCTCTCCGCTCTCTATTGATAACTTCCTGATAGATTTTTCCGGTTGTAACATTATTAGCTTGAGAAGTGTGAACACCCAAGAAACGCTCGTAATGGCCTAAATCCAAATCTGTTTCTGCTCCATCTTCGGTTACATAGCATTCTCCATGTTCATACGGATTCATTGTGCCCGGATCGACATTAATATACGGGTCGAATTTCTGGATAGTAACATTTAACCCTCTGGATTGCAATAACTTAGCAAGAGATGCTGCAAGAATTCCTTTTCCTAAAGAAGATGAAACCCCGCCTGTAACAAAGATGAATTTAGCCATAACTTAATAAGTGCGTTATGGACTGTAAAGATAAGCGCAATCATCAAATAAAGAAATTTTTAGATAACTGAATTTTTATTCTTAATATGGATTTGACAAGCCTCTTATAGATTATGTCATTTATAATGAGACAGAAAACATAAAAATAACACGATTAAGTAATTATCTTTGTTTCAAATGCGTTGTTTTTCTGAATAATTACTATCTTTGCACCTCATTTTTAAACAATTTTTTAAACATTATGAGCAATTACGAAACGGTTTTTATTACCACGCCCGTACTCTCTAACGATGAGTACACAAGAACCGTAAAGAAGTACACCGATTTCATTGAGAAAAACGGTGGAAAGCTGGTTCACAAAGAAGATTGGGGCATCAAGCAGCTGGCTTATCCCATTCAAAAGAAAACAACAGGTTTTTATACCTTATTGCAGTTTGAGGCAGATCCTCAGATTATCCGCAAGTATGAAGTAGAATTTAAGCGCGATGAAAACATCATGCGTTTTCTAACTACGAAACTGGATAAATACGCTTTGGCGTATGCAGGACAAAGAAGAGAAAAATTATCTGGAAAAACTCAAAAAGCGGAGGCATAAGATGGCATCACAAGACGAAATTAAATTTTTGAATGCACCGAAAATCGGTCAACAAAAGAAAAAATACTGCCGTTTCAAAAAAATGGGCATCAAATATGTGGACTATAAAGACCCACAATTCTTGTTGAAATTTGTAAACGACCAAGGTAAAATGTTACCTCGTCGATTGAGTGGAAACTCATTGAAATTTCAGCGCAAAGTATCTCAAGCAATTAAGAAAGCGCGTCATTTAGCTTTGATGCCTTATGTTACTGACCTTTTAAAATAAACGCCATGGAACTCATTTTATTAAAAGATATAGAAAATTTAGGCAGCAAGTTTGACATTGTATCCGTAAAACCGGGCTACGGCAGAAATTTCTTGATACCGAAAGGATTTGCCAAAATCGCAAATGTTTCGAATATGAAACATTTGGAAGAAATTAAGAAACAACAATCTGCAAAGCTGGCCAAGCTTATGGAAGAATGGCAAGCTGTAGCGGAGAAAATGAAAGCTACTAAAATTACAGTTGGAGCTAAAGCAGGAGCAACCGGAAAATTGTTTGGTAGCGTTACTAATATTCAGCTGGCTGATGCAATTCACAAGCAAATGGATATTAAAATTGAGCGTAAGAAAATCCATATTTTAGGGGAAGTAAAAGAATTAGGTCTGTATAAAGCCAATGTCAATTTATTCAAAGAAATTTCTACTGAAATATTGCAAAGATTAAAGTTTAATAAACCTCGCTT
>DAOQII010000258.1:0-3576 GCA_035339455.1 Chitinophagales bacterium | reverse complement strand
TTTGACCTTATGTTATTCGCCGGGAGTAGCTGAGCCGGTAAAGCAGATTGCCAACGATGAAGAAAAAGTTTGGGATTTGACTATTAAAAACAATACTGTTGCTGTAGTATCGGATGGTTCTGCAATTTTGGGCTTAGGGAATTTGGGAGCAGAAGCAGCTATTCCCGTAATGGAAGGCAAGGCAATGCTGTTTAAAAAATTTGCCGGCATCGATGCCTTTCCGATTTGTTTAGCTACACAAAATACAGAAGATATCATCCAAACCATTCGTAATATTTCTCCCGTTTTTGGAGGAATTAATCTCGAAGATATTTCATCGCCTCGTTGTTTTGAAATTGAAGAACGATTGCAAACATTGGGTATTCCTGTTTTTCACGACGACCAACATGGAACGGCCATAGTAGTATTGGCGGGTTTGGTCAATGCTTGTAAATTACTGGACAAAAAAATTGAAGATCTCAAAATTGTCATAAACGGTGCCGGAGCTGCCGGACTGGCAATTTCCAAATTGCTGCTTTGCCACGAAGTAGATAAAAATTACTGCACACCGGTGAAACAAATTATCATGTGCGATACTAAGGGTATTATACACAAAGACCGTGCAGATTTGAATGATTTTAAGCGTGAAATTCTGAAATACAGCAATCCGCATAACATGAAAGGTACGTTGAAAGATGCCATGATAGGTGCGGATGTTTTTATTGGAGTTAGTCAGGGTAATGTGATTACGACAGAAGATGTTATGACCATGAGTAAAGTTCCTGTTATTTTTGCTTTAGCTAATCCAAACCCGGAAATCTCTCCGGAAAAAGCCTATAAAGGTGGCGCAGGTGTGGTAGGAACGGGAAGAAGTGATATACCCAATCAAATCAATAATGTACTGGCATTTCCCGGAATCTTTAAAGGTGCACTCGAAATGCGGGCACGAAGAATAACGCCAAGAATGAAGGTAGCTGCTGCGTATGCCATTGCCGATTGCGTGCCAACAGCAGAATTGAACCGCGATAATATCGTACCATCTACATTGGATATGCAGGTTGCAAGACGCGTAGCCGATGCTGTAAAACTCGCTTATGAAGATGAAATGAAAAACATGGAAACCCCAAAACATGCCTTGTAAATAAACATGTATGTTTTTCAAGTTAGTCAGATCTTCCAGTGTAGTCAGGTCTTCCGAACTGTCTGAAATATCCCAATAAATCCAAGTCTTTTCATTGACAGCTATTTATCAGAAGGAAACTTATGACGACACAGAAAGTCGGGTCTTCCAGTGTAGTCAGGTCTTCCGACCTGACTAAATAAATTTATAGCATTTATTTTTGTCAAAACAAGCTACTAATCACATTATTTTCAAAAAAACGAAAAAAGCAAAAAATACCTTTATATTTGTTAAAACACAGTAACATTTATGGAGCGTTTTCAAGGACTCATTGGCATTGTCGTAATTTTAGGCATTGCATTTTTATTTTCAAACAACAAAAAGAAAATTAATCTCAGACTTGTAGGAAGTGGCTTGTTATTACAAACCATTATTGCCATTTGCATTTTTAAAATTTCAGTAGTCAGAAATTTCTTTCAGTCATTGGGTAAAATAATGACACATATTGAAGCATTTGCCCATGAAGGAGCGGGCTTTGTTTATGGCGGATTAATGGCAACGAATTACGCAGGAGGTTCAATTCCTTATAGTACACCCGGTGTGTTTATATTCGGTTTTAGTGTGCTGGCTACGATCATTTTGGTTTGCGTTTTAGTAGCAATATTATATCAGTACGGCATAATGCAATTAATAGTTTCAGGGATTGCCAAAGCTATGAATTATATTATGCGTGTTTCCGGTGCAGAAGCATTGAGTAATGTGGCGAGTGCATTTGTAGGGCAAGTAGAAGCACAAGTTATGATACGCCCCTATTTGCAAACTATGACAAACAGTGAATTACTGGCTTCCATGTCGGGCAGTTTGGCTTGTATAGCAGGAGGTATTTTAGTGGTTTATGTAAGTTTTGGTGCAAAAGCCGAGTATTTATTGGCAGCCAGTATTATGGCTGCACCTGGAGCACTTGTTATTTCAAAAATTGTATTTCCTGAAACTGAAGAAAGCCAAACGATGGGCAATGTGAAATTAGAAATCAAAAAACCATATCAAAATATTATAGATGCTATTAGTCACGGAGCAAGTGATGGTATGAAAATATCTATAAATGTGATTGCGATGTTGATTGGTTTTATAGCTTTAATTGCCATGGTAAATTATATCTTAGGTAAGATAAGTTATTTTTTAGGCATGCCTTTTACCTTATCTTTAGATTGGATTTTTGGAAAATTGTTTTATCCTATTGCATGGTGTATGGGAGTTCCGGGTAGTGATGTAGATACCGTTGCAACATTAATGGGACAAAAACTTTGTATCAATGAATTTGTCGCATTTTCCAATATGACTCATGCAGGGTTAACTCCAAAATCAGAAAAAGGCTTACTGATAGCTAGTATTGCTATTTGTGGATTTGCCAATTTCAGTTCTGTGGGTATGCAAATTGGTGGAATAGGGGAGTTGGCACCCGGCAGAAGAGCAGACTTAGCTAAATTAGGCATGAAAGCACTTTTGTGCGGTACTTTGGCTTCTTATCTTTCTGCTACCATAGCAGGTATTTTGATGTAATGTTATCAGTAGCATTTTTACCCACGGAGCCACCTGTTTATTGATAACATTAAATTTAAACGAACATTTTAATAGTTTACTATCTTTGATTTTTATGATTACTTATTTCAATATGCCATGTTGCTGTTGTTGCCGAAAAAAATCGGAAGGGTAATTATTTTTCAATAATCAAAATAAGCTTAAACATATATCCTTCCCAAAGCGGAAGGATTTTTTTTATTCATCACTTAAAACAAATAAATATGAGCAACTACAAATTTGAAACACTGCAACTCCACGCCGGACAAGAAATTGACCCTACTACCGGGTCAAGAGCCGTGCCCATTTACCAAACCACTTCGTATCAGTTCAAAGATACCGAACATGCAGCCAACCTTTTTGGTTTGCGTGAGTTTGGCAATATCTATACGCGTTTGATGAATCCGACTACGGATGTTTTTGAAAAAAGAGTGGCTGCACTAGAGGGTGGTGTGGCTGCACTGGCTACCGCATCCGGACAGTCGGCACAATTTATTGCACTCAATAATATTTTGCAAGCCGGAGATAATTTTGTTTCTACTTCTTACTTATACGGCGGTACTTATAATCAGTTTAAAGTACAGTTCAAACGCTTGGGTGTAGAAGTGCGCTTTGCTGATGGAGATGATCCTGCATCTTTTGAAAAACTAATCAACGATAAAACAAAAGCCATTTATTTAGAATCAATCGGAAATCCGCGCGGCAATGTACCTGATTGGGATGCCTTTAAAAAATTATCCGAAAAATACGATTTACCCATCATCGTTGACAATACATTCGGAGCAGCAGGTTATTTATTTCAACCGCTGAAACATGGTGCGCATATCGTGGTACAGTCTGCCACAAAATGGATAGGAGGACATGGCACTTCAATCGGCGGTGTAATCGTTGACGGCGGA
>DAOQII010000257.1:0-3615 GCA_035339455.1 Chitinophagales bacterium | reverse complement strand
AAAAACCATCTTGTTCTCCACACATATCATGCAGGAAGTACAGGCTGTCTGCGACAGAGTAGTGATTATTAATAAAGGAAAAATTGTAGCAGATGCTACACCCGAAAATCTACAACAGACTTTGAGTGGTAACGTACAAGTGGAAATTGAGTTTGAATTAAATGAAAATGCAGAAAGTCTGAAAAAAATAGAAGAGGTTGTACATGTGCAGCAGCTATCCAATACGCATTTTATATTACAGGGAAGAGAAAGCAAAAAGTTGCGCAAAAATATTTTCACTTATGCAACACAAAAAAACAATGCACTGCTCACCCTGAAAGAAGAAAACAAGAGCCTGGAAGATGTCTTCCATGAATTAACAAAATAACGCATGACGGCACTTTTAAGAAAAGAAATAAACGAATTTTTTTCCTCACTGATAGCCTATATCAGCATGGCAGTGTTTTTTATTGTACTGGGGTTGAATTTATTTGTTTTTGAGGGCAATATTTTCGACAGCAATTATGCTACCCTGGATTCGTTTTTTACACTCACCCCCTGGATTCTTATGTTTTTGATACCGGCAATCACCATGCGCACTTTCGCCGATGAAAAACAAAGCGGCACAATTGAGCTATTGGGCACCAAACCTTTGACAGATACCCAGATTATTTTGGGAAAATATTTAGCAGCGTTGCTTTTATGGTTCATAATTTTTCTTCCTACATTTATTTATTTCATTGCGGTAAAAAACTTAAGTCTTGCAGGAGCACCCATTGACAGCGGTGCAACTTGGGGCAGTTATATCGGTTTGTTTTTTTTAGGTGCGGTATTTACTGCCATAGGCGTATTTTCTTCCTCCATTTCCAATAATCAGATTGTGGCATTTATCCTGGGTGTGTTTTTGTGCTATCTGATGTATGATGCATTTTATCGCCTTAGTGCCCTTCCGGTGTTTTCGGGCAGAATGGATTATATCATTCAGTCCATTGGGTTGAATGCGCATTATGATGCTATCAGTCGCGGTGTAGTAGATACCAGAGATATTGTATATTTCTTAAGTGTGATTGGATTGTTTCTAATCGGAACAAGAACCAGTTTAGAAAGCCGGAAATGGTAAGCTATAACAAGATAATTCGAGAACAAGAAATGGGGAAAAACACAAATCACTAATGTCAGGCAATCATTACATAAAACAATCTTTTAAAATTCTGGCGATAAGTTTGCTTACCGTACTGCTTATAAATATTGTGTCTTCTTTTTTTTATAAACGATTTGACTTAACAGAAGAAAAGAGATATACGCTGACTCCGGCAACCAAAAATCTGTTGAAAAATCTGAATGAAAATGTAGAAGTAGAAGTTTATCTGGAAGGTAAAAACTTGCCTGCCGGCATAAAAAGCTTACGCAACGAAACCAAGGAATTGCTGCAAGAATTTCGCAATATTTCTAAAGGAAGAGTGACCTATAAATTTTTCGATATCAACTCTATTAAAGACCAAAAGAAACGGGAAGAGTTTCAGATGAATTTGGTCAATAAAGGTTTGCGTCCAACAAACCTGGAGGTAAAATCAAACTCCGGCTATTCTGAAAATATCGTATTTCCGGGGGCATTGGTAAAGGCCGGCGGCAATGAGATACCTGTGCAGATTTTAGAAAACCAATTCTCCGTTGGTGCGCAAGGCTCACTCAATAATTCAATTAATTTCTTAGAATACAAAACAGCCAATGCCATTCAAAAAGCTATCCGTAAAAAACGACCTAAAATTTTGTTTTTGCAGGGGCATGGTGAGCTGGGTGTTGCTCCGCTGGAGTATTTATTAAAAGACCTGAATGCGCAAGGATTTGAAATTGACAAGCTGGAATTAGATAAAGATAAATTGCTTAATAATGGCGTAGATATTTTGATGGTGGCCAAGCCTAATTCTGCTATCAGCGATCCGGAGAAATTTTTGATTGATCAGTTTGTGATGCAAGGCGGTAAAACAATCTGGCTGCTGGATAATATCATTTGCGATTTGGATTCTTTCAAACTGGCACCCAGCATCTTCTCCGTCCCTCGTGATTTGAATCTTGATGATATTATGTTCCGTTATGGTGTTCGAATCAATCACAATTTAGTGATGGATTTATATTGCAATCAAATCCCGATTATAGAATCCATTGGCGGCAATCCGCAACCCAAACTTTTTCCGTGGGTATTTTATCCGATTGCTGTGAGCAAGAACAATCATCCTATTGTAAAAAACCTGGATCCTGTTGCTTTAAAATTTACCAGCTCCATTGATACATTAGGCAACCTCGGCGTGCATAAAACTATTTTACTCTCTTCTTCAGATTATAGCAGAGAGCAAAATACTCCATTTCAAATTTATCTGGAAGGCGCTAAGCAACGCCCCGATCCTTCGCTGTTTAATAAGAAGAATATTCCAATGGGTGTTTTGCTTGAAGGAAATTTCCAGTCATTATATAAAAACCAACTTACTGAAGACTATCGCAAATTGTTAGACATACAACAAGTAACGTACAAAGCAGAGAGCGAAAAAAACAAGATGATCGTTATTGCAGATGGTGATATTGCCTCAAATGAACTGGATGCAAAAGGCGTTCCGTTGCCATTGGGTTATGACAAATACTCTCAGAAAATGTATGCCAATAAAGATTTTATGCTGAATGCCATAGAGTATATGGTGGATGATAATAACCTGATAACCGCCCGCAACCGCGAGATTAAAATGCGCTTGTTAGACAAAGCCGGGTTGCAAAACAAGAAAGGGCTATGGCAAGTGATAACACTTGTATTACCGTTAATTTTAATCTTGTTTTTCGGAACAGTTTATAACAGCAGAAGGAAAAAAAAGTACGTAGCATAATATAAAAAAGCAGCTCTTTTGAGCTGCCTTTTTTTCAGATATTCTTCTCTGTTTTTTATAAGAACACACTTGCACCAAATCCTGAACTGGATGGAGTGGCAGTTGGTGTACCTGTGCCATCATCGTTATATTGTGGTTGCTCATCGGTTTTCCATTCTTCTGCATTTTTCAGATAGATGAACGCTTCATACATAGATATTTGACCGTCGCTGTTCAAGTCAGCATTTACGCTGGCACCCGTGCTTGGAGCAATGCCTGATATAGCAGCAATAAAATTGTGTGACATCTCGCCGTAGTTACCGGAACTGTGTCCGTATGTTACCTGAGTTTCTGTACCGGAAGAAATAATTACACGGTTAGCCCCTCTTAAGTCATAAATCAAACCTCCGCTGAAGCATGGTTTTAAAACAAAAATTCCCGTTCCAAAAGTCACTGAATTCACCCAAGCAGCTAAAGAATCATCGCGGATATCAGTAGATTCATTATAGTAGAAAATATCTTCATCATAGTGTTTGGTATCTGTTGATGGTTCATCACCGTTGGTATCAGCAGCACCGCCGTAATACAAACCATTAGATGCCCGATAACCACCACCGTGATTATTGATAAAACAAAAGAACTTAGTGCTACTGCCTGACACCCTTTGCAAATACGAAAATGCATTTCTCAATCCTGCTTTTGAGGCCGGATAGTCTATTTTAATACTGTCAGATGCGCTATAGTCATTTTTACCGTCTTTATAACAAACAACAATATTAGCATC
>DAOQII010000256.1:0-3617 GCA_035339455.1 Chitinophagales bacterium | reverse complement strand
TATTCTGCCTGCTTGCCGCATCATCCAAACAGGTATACGCTCGGTAGTTTCGCCCCTTGCTGCTTTTAAGATTAAATCATTTTTCAACATGTGGGCAAAAATACACAAATCAAGACGTATATTGCTTTTTAACTTTATTCCATAAATATCTAATAATGTCAGAAACAGTAGAAATCAACAATCCGGAAGTAAGTATTGCCCGAACTCGTTTAATTCAAATTAAAGGCGGAAAAGTAAAATATGGTCAAGTACTTGTGCTGGATAATGTCGACTTTGAAGTTTCATCAGGAGATTTTATATATATTATAGGAAAAACAGGCACCGGAAAAACCAGCTTATTAAAAATATTATACGGCGACTTGGAATTTAATGATGGTGAAGGAACAGTTTGCGGCTATAATCTGAAAACATTAAAACGTGATGCCGTTCCGCTTTTGCGCAGACGATTGGGTATTGTATTTCAGGATTATAAACTGCTTAAAGACCGAACGATATACGAAAACTTAGAGTATGTGCTGCATGCTACGGGATGGACTGACAAACAAAAGATAAAAAGCAAAATTCAAGAAGCCACGGCTATGGTGGGTTTGGAAAGTAAGCTTAACAATTTTCCAGGACAGCTGTCAGGTGGTGAACAACAACGCATCGGCATTGCCAGAGCCTTATTGAATTCACCTGAAATAATTATTGCAGACGAACCGACCGGCAATCTTGACTTTGAAACCACAGAAGAAATTATGAATTTGCTCTACAACATTCATAAAACGACCAAAACACCTGTCATCATTGCCACACATAATTATAGTCTTATCGAAAATTATCCGGGCATCATATACATGTGCGCATATCAAAATATCAATCGTGACGATTCACATAATCAGCAATATACAACTATATAGAAAGATTTTCAGTTATGTGTCTGACTGCATAGCTGAGCCAGATACTATTTAAAGAGAATAAATACATATTTAAAAATAATTAAGCATAGATAATACTCTTCTCAAAAAACAAACCTTACGCAAAGATTCAATACCATATTTAAATATAATTTATCATTATACTATTAATTACATATTATTTGCATTTTATCTTTGGGTTATTTCTGTAGCTTAAAATCATCTTCCTGCTATTTTTTTTTAATTTCGGTTATGTTGATTTTCTTAATTGGTTTTATGGGCAGTGGCAAATCTTACATGGCGAGAAATTTATCTCCACTGCTAAACTATGCTTATGTAGACATGGACTTGGCTATAGAGGCTAAAGAAAATAAAACCATACGCGAAATTTTTGAACAACATGGCGAAGACTATTTCCGAAGGAAAGAACATACATTTATTCAAGAACTAGCTATCTCTGATAAGCTGATAGTCAGCACAGGAGGCGGCACACCTTGTTTCTACGAAAACATGAATGCTATGAATGTAAAGGGGCTAACCGTTTATCTCAATCGAAGTAAAGAAGATATTATCATGCGTTTGGAAAAAGGCAAATACAAACGTCCGCTCATTCAGCATCTGACAACAGAAGAGTTGAGCTTGTTTTATGATACCAAACTTCAGGAAAGAGTACACTTTTATAAACAGGCAAAAATTTTCGCGGGAGATAAAACACCGGAAGAAGTAGCAGAATTATTAGCTAATTATATAAAATAAAATTATGCCTTTGTTTGATGTTTATCCATTATTAGCAATTGAATTAGTGCAGGGAAAGGGCAGTTATGTATATGATAAAAATGGTACTGCCTATTTCGATTTATACGGCGGTCATGCGGTTATTTCTGTAGGACACAATCATCCTGATTTTGTTGCAGCCATGCAAAAACAAATCCAGGAATTGATTTATTATTCCAATTCGGTACATTTGCCTTTACAGACAGTTTTAGCAGATAAACTTTGTGCTGTTTCCTCTTATCCGGACTATCAGTTATTTTTGTGTAACAGCGGTGCCGAAGCCAATGAAAATGCACTTAAACTGGCTTCCTTCTTTAATCAGAGAAAAAAGGTAATTGCATTTAAAGGTGCCTTTCACGGCAGAACACATGGAGCGGTTGCCATTACAGATGCTCCCAAAATTAAGGCACCAATAAACAACGACGCACATGTGTTATTTCTGGAATTAAATGATGAAACTGCACTGGAAAATGCATTTACAGCAAATGAAATTAGTGCGGTCATTATAGAACCCATTCAGGGAGTAAATGGTATTTATGAAGCTAACGCTTCATTTTTACAAAAAATACGCAGTTTGTGTGATAATTATCAAGCCTTGTTTATTGCTGATGAAATACAATGTGGCTATGGCAGAACGGGAAAATTTTTCGCCCATCAATGGGCAAATGTAAAACCGGATATTATCAGTATGGCAAAAGGTATGGGCAATGGTTTTCCAATTGGGGGGATATTGGTATCGCCAAAAATTAAAGCCGAATATGGTATGTTGGGTACTACTTTTGGAGGTGCTCCCCTCGCCTGCTCTGCTGCAATTGCCGTATTGGATATATTGATTAATGAGCAATTAATGGAAAATGCTCATGCAGTTGGTGAACATATAAAGGAAAATCTAAAACATGTTCCGGTTATCAAACAAATAAGAGGTCGTGGATTAATGCTGGGTATCGAATTTGAATTTCCGGTAAAAGAATTTAGAAATACATTAGTAGAAAAACATCATATTTTAACAGGCAATGCCAACCAGTCCAATACCTTGCGTATACTTCCACACTTGGGTATCAGTAAAGATGAGATTAATTTGCTTCTTGATATCATTAAATTGCCTAGCGAAGTTTAATTCTTTTTTCTTTAATAAGTCCGTCAGCAAAAACTACAGCCACTAGTATAGCTGTTCCTAAATAAAACTGAGCATTCAGATGTTTATTTTCATGTAAGATTAGAATAGATAAAAGTATACCATAAACAGGCTCTAAATTATTTATCAGAGAGGTTTTAAAAGCGTTTGTGGCTTTGAGTGCCGTAAAATAAAGATAGTAAGAAAGCAAGGTGCAAAAAACTGTCATAATCAGCATCAATAAAAAATCAAATGCAGTTAAGAATTCAAATTTTCCCCAGTTCAGTTTGAGATAAATGGGTAATGTTGCTGTCATAAAAATAAAACCGCCCAGTAATTCTACAAAAGTGATGATATTGCTGTTAATATGCTGTGTGTATTTTTTATTCAGTACACTGTAAATGGCAGCCAGAAATGCAGCCAGTATACCAACAAAAAATCCCTTGTGCAAACTGACTTGTAGCCCATTATTGATTAATAAAATACCCGGAATAACAAATAAGCCCAGCAATATGTTTTTTAGCTCAAATGGTTTTTTGAGAAATAATGGTTCGATAAATGCTATAAAAAATGAAACTAATGCAATACAGCTTAGTGCAACTGACGCATTTGCTATTTTCACAGAAGTGTACCAGGCAATCCAGTGCAGCGCCAGCACACTGCCAATGCCAAACATGATAAGATAATCCCGGCTGCTAAGTCGTTTTAATTCTGGTATCAGTTTGGAGTAAAATAGCAATATGAGGCAAACAAAAAGCGTTCTATACCAAACGAGCATAAAACCATTAACAGTTACTAATTTCCCTAAAATTGCAGTCAAACCCCAGAGCAAA
>DAOQII010000255.1:0-3638 GCA_035339455.1 Chitinophagales bacterium | reverse complement strand
CATAATCACTTGAGTTGCCAAACAAGAATAATGTGAGGGCTATCTTTTGCTTGCTTCCGTTCTGAATGAGCTTTTGTATTTTTTTATAATCTTTTTCCCCTGAAGTAATCATGCCGTCAGTTGCCAGAATAATTTTGTTATTTCCATTTTCAATAAAACTGCTTCTCGCTGATTTATAAGCAAAATCCAGTGCCTTGCCTCCGTTTGATGAGCTTTCATAAGTTAAGTTGTTGATAGCGGCAAGAATCAGTTCTTTATTTTGTGCTGAAGTTGGCGGTAATATTTCTTTTACTCCATCAGAAAAAGTAATTAAAGTAATTCGGTCGGAAGGTCTGAAATTATCAATCAAAATCTTAAAAGCGGATTTTAACAAGGGCAATCGGTTTTGTTCATTCATAGAAGAAGAAACATCAATTAAGAAGACCAGATTATTATCGGCATATCCATCTAGAGCGGAAGTATGTATTGCCGTATCTTTTAGTAAAGGGTGAGCTGTAGTATCCTTATTTACCGTGTTTTTTAACTTCATGAAAAAATTACCCAGCGTATTTTTTTTTACTCTTAAAACGCCGTTTACCGTATTATATGCTCTAGCTGAAATTTGGATATCATAATCTTTTTCTAAAATTTCTCCCGATATCATGATTTCATAAATGCCCATCGTATCTGTGAGTGCAAAGAATTCATATCCCTCTGTAAGTTTTATGTTAATCGTGGCTCCATAGATGGGTTTATTTGTGTCAATATCCTTGATTTGTCCTTTAATAATGGTGTTTCCACTAAATGCAAGTGCAGTTATTAAATTAAAAATGCATATGAACAGGGTATTTCTCAAATTTTTGTTGTGCTTCGCTTGAGTGAATTTAGCTATTTTACTCGGAAATAATACTACTTTTATCACAATATTTAGAAAGGATGAAAAAAATCTTAGTCGTTTATTTATTAATTGGTCTGTTTTTGGGTTCAGTTTCAGGGCAAGATTCATTGCAACGCAAGAGTGTTTACAAATATCGGTTAGGAGTTGATATACCGATTGGTTTGATTACTTTGGGTACGGGCGGTACCAGCTTTTTACTCAAAAAGAAAAAAAAGGCACTGACCTTGGATGAAATCAATGCACTGCAACCTACAGATATAAATCGTTTTGACCGATCTGCCATTTATCATTTCAATAAAGGGAGTAAAATTGCCAGTGATGTTTTTGAAATTACCTCCATGGTAAGTCCGGCGCTGTTATTCGTTGATAAAAAAATAAGACAAGACTATAAAACCGTTTTGCCCATTTGGATAGAAACATTTGCACTGACAACTGCACTTACAGCATTTACTAAAGAACTGGCACAGCGCAAGCGACCTTTTGTTTATAATCCGAATGCACCCCTTGGTGACAAGATGAGCAAAGATGCAAAATCATCTTTTTTCTCCGGGCATACCAGTATTACTGCGGCGAGTACGTTTTTTATAGCCAAAGTATATGCCGATTATCATCCTGAATCGAGATGGAAACCTTTATTCTGGACAGGTGCAGCAGTTATTCCGGCAGTAACCGGCTTATTGCGGTATGGTGCAGGTAAACACTATTTTACGGATGTGATTGTAGGTATGGCAATCGGCGCAACAGTAGGGATATTAGTGCCGCATCTGCATAAAAGACAATTGAGGAAATAAAAAAAGTGAAGCTGATTTATCAACTTCACTTAATTGTAGGAATATATCTGTTCCTTATTTTAAGCTACCCACCATATCTTCAGGTTTTACCCATTCATCAAATTGTTTTGCTGTAACATAACCCAATTCTACAGCCACTTGTTTTAAGGTCTTATTTTGTTTATGTGCTGTTTGTGCTATTTCAGCTGCTTTATAATAACCTATTTTAGTATTTAATGCGGTAACTAACATCAAAGAGTTGTCCAGATTTTCTTTGATTTTGCCATATATAGGTTCGATGCCAACTGCACATTTATCGTTGAATGAAACACACACATCTCCAATCAAACGGGCACTGTGCAGGAAATTGTAGATGATCACCGGTTTAAAAACATTGAGCTCAAAATGTCCGGTACTGCCACCAATATTTATGGCAACATCATTACCCATTACCTGAGCAGCTACCATAGTCATAGCTTCGCATTGTGTAGGGTTTACTTTGCCGGGCATAATCGAAGAACCCGGTTCGTTGTCCGGAATATGGATTTCACCGATACCACAGCGAGGCCCTGAAGACAACATACGAATATCGTTTCCAATCTTCATCAGCGCAACAGCTACGGTTTTCAATGCGCCATGAGCTTCTACGATAGCATCGTGAGCGGCAAGTGCTTCAAATTTGTTTTCTGCAGTAATAAATGGAAATCCTGTAATTGTGGCAATATCTTTGGCCACATTTTTTGCATATCCTTTTGGCGTGTTTATTCCGGTGCCAACTGCTGTGCCTCCCAAAGCAAGCTCAGACAAATGAGCTAAAGTATGCTCAATTGCTCTCAGTCCATGATCCAGTTGAGATACATAACCTGAAAATTCTTGACCTAAAGTTAAGGGTGTTGCATCCATGAAATGTGTGCGGCCAATTTTTACGATTTTGGCAAATTCTTTTGATTTTTTAGCCAGTGTATTGCGCAGTTTTTTTATGCCGGGTATTGTTCTTTCTATCAGCATTTTATAGGCTGCAATATGCATGGCTGTAGGAAAAGTATCATTTGAAGACTGCGATTTATTGACATCGTCATTCGGAGCGATTAATTTCTTCTCGTCAGTAAGTTTTCCGCCCAATAAGACATGCCCACGATAAGCAATAACTTCGTTTACATTCATATTTGACTGTGTCCCGGAACCTGTTTGCCAGATAACGAGTGGAAATTGGTCGTCCAGTTTTCCGGCTAAAATTTCATCGCAAACTTTGCCAATGATATCACACTTTTGCTTATCCAATACCTTCGCTTTATAGTTGGTAATGGCAGCAGCTTTTTTCAGATAGGCAAATGCATAAATGATTTCAATAGGCATTTTGTCTGTTTTTTGTGCAATTTGAAAGTTTTCGATAGAGCGTTGAGTCTGAGCGCCCCAATAGACATTTGCAGGCACTTTTACTTGTCCCATTGTGTCTTTTTCAATTCTGTATTCCATATAAAAAAATTATGTGTTGTTTTGTTGTTTCAAAAAAATTGCCGTAATATTTTGTTTTAATCTTGAGAATATTCTGCAAAAGTCCTAAAAAAATGACAAAAGAAACATGATTTTTATTATCTCAAACTTAAATGGAAGGGATGATAAACAAAAATAGCTATGTGTTAAAGTAACTATTCTTACAATTTTGTATGTAATTTATTGAAAATGAGATTGTTTTGTGTTTTTATTAGACGGATGATATAAATAATCTAAAAAATGTGTTAGTAACTGTAAATGCAGTTTATTTTAGCTTTGCAATGGTAAACCATGAGAACGGTTTTTAAATACACGACTATATTTTGCATCATTGTCATGATGCGGTTATTGGCGCAAGCAGATACTTTAAACATCACCCGGTTGATTTCTACACCAAAAATTAATTCTCAAATTTGTGGTGTGGGAACGGAAGGAATTGCTGATCAGCTGGTATTTGAGTCCGACTCCAATGGTGTGCAAACAAGATCATACTATAG
>DAOQII010000254.1:0-3664 GCA_035339455.1 Chitinophagales bacterium | reverse complement strand
ATGATCCGGATCCGGTGGTCATGAGTGCCCAAATCGCAGTTCGCCTTAAAAAAATACAAAAAACTATTCCTCTGGATTATAATGAGCATGTTCAGAAATTCATCACCTTTAACGTAAATCGAAAAGAACATGTGGCTAAAGTATTAGGAAGATCTAAAAAATACTTTCCGATATACGAACCCATTTTAGCACAATATGGCGTTCCTGATGAAATGAAATATCTTTCTGTGGTGGAGTCTGCACTTAATCCATTTGCTACCTCCCCGCGGGGAGCTGCAGGACCATGGCAATTTATGTACAGTACTGCTCAGCGTTTCGAGCTGGATATCAACAAACGATTTGATGAGCGTCGTGATCCTTACAAATCTTGTGAGGCAGCATGCAGATACTTGAAATACATGTACAATTTGTATGGCAACTGGCAGTTGGCAATAGCCTCATATAATTGTGGACCCGGCAATGTAAACAAAGCCATCAAAAAAGCAGGAGGCTCTAAAAACTTCTGGGATATTCGACCTTATTTACCGGCAGAAACCAGAGCTTATGTGCCCATGTTTATTGCCACCGTATATGCCATGAAATATGCATCTCAGTATGGCATTGCACCAATGGAACTGAACAGAGAAACGACCCAACGTGTTACAGTGAAAGAAAAAATATCACTCAATGACCTTGTCAATTTAATCGGCATACCCAAACAAACCATCATTGATGAAAATCCCTCTTTATTAACCACCTTGATCCCAGCCGGTTTCACATTGAATATCCCAAATTCAAAATATATAACATTCAATAAGTATCAGGATTCCATGTATATCAATGCACTGGATATACTGACTGCTCAAAAATTAGATTTACCTAAAGTAATAAAACCGGAAAGTACCCCTGTCGAGACCAACTGCGAAACTGAACCGGTAACGGATTATTCTTCAAAACCCATAACCAAACAACCTGCTTCAAAAGAAGAGCCTTTAGCTTCTAAACCACAACCTGCAAATGCAGATAATGAGAAATCTTTTTTCACCAAATTGAAAGAAAAATTCACCACTAAAAAAGAAGAAACTAAGCCGGCAGAAACTAAGCCAAAACCCAAAACTCAGCCGCTGAAAGATGAACCGCCGGCAAAAGTAAAAGTGGTAAAAGAAAGCGATAAAAAACAAGATAAAACCCAAACAGATAAACATAAAAATGAGCAGGATAAAAATAAAACCATAGTTGACAAGAAACAAACTGAGGCCGAAAAGAAGAAAGCCGAGGCAGATAAAAAACAAACAGAGACAGCAAAAAACAATACACAGCAGCCTAAATCTGGTATGGGTAAAACTGCAACTGAAACAAGTACGAACACAACATTAAAGACAGATATTTTACAAGATATTACCAAGCAAAAAAATTACAAACTGCCTGATTTAATAAAAGAAGACGATGATAATTATAAAGTAATCACCTATACAGTTAAAGATGGCGACAATCTGGGGTATATAGCACACTGGTTTCATTGTAAAGTAAAAGATATAAGAAGATGGAATGAACTGAATGGCAATTTTATTGATGTTGACGATGAATTGTTAATTTACGTTCACAAAAACGATTATAAGAAATTTACCAGATTCAATTATCTTAGCTTGCGGATGAAAGAAATGCTGAGTGCCGAAATACTGACACAGGAAGAAATAGATGCGGAAAAGTTAAAAGAACAAATGACAGACTCGTTTTCAACTGTAACTAATCAACAAGCAAAAACACAGACACCTCCAAAACAAACACCAGTGCAGCAACCTGTTGTTGCAAAACAGAACTGCTTTGAAGAATACACCATAAAACAAGGCGAAAACCTCTGGACGGTTGCCCGCAAAAAAGGCTATGGCAGTGTAAAAGAGCTGATGGAATGGAATAATTTCAAACAAACCCCTACCCTGCACAAAGGGGATGTGATAAAAGCCAGAAAAATTGCTTGTAAGTAAAATACGTACCTATTTTCTTGTAGAACAAATTATATACTTTAATCATCTCAATTCCAGAGATTTTTGGTACTTTTGACCTTTTATTTATGTTTGCTTATATACAGGGAAAACTATCATTTAAATCACCCACACATGTTTATATAGAATGTGGAGGTATTGCCTACATACTGCATATCAGTTTATCTACCTATTCTCAAATTGAAGACAAGGAACAAGTTAAGCTTTTCACGCACCTTGTCGTTCGTGAAGATGCCCATCTTTTGTATGGTTTTTTTACAGAAGAAGAAAAAACGATGTTCCTGCATCTGATATCTGTTTCCGGGATTGGTCCAAATACGGCCAGACTGGTTTTATCTTCTTTGTCAGTAAATGAATTTCATCAGGCAATAATCCGGGAAGATGTGCGTTTAATACAATCAATAAAAGGTATTGGTCCTAAATCTGCACAGCGGCTCATACTGGAATTAAAAGACAAATTGAAGAAAGAAAATCTAACGGAAATCCTGCCTGCACTTTCGGGTTCATCAGCTATTGCACATAGTGCCGAAGCACTTGCTGCACTCAGCATGCTTGGCTTCCAGAAAAGCCATGCTGAAAAAGCCATGCAAAAGGCAATGAAAGAAAATCCGGGTTTGGAATCTGTAGAAGAAATTATTAAAGCCAGCTTAAAAAATTTGTAAACTAAAAGAATTGTCCTGAGTGGAATTTAAGAACATAAATAATAAAAATATTGCCAAAGTAATACTCTGCGCTTTATTGTATTTATATGCTGATGCAACAGCACAGGATTCTATTAAACTAAAATATCCACTTTCAGATCGGAATACCGATTTTTATACAACGCAACCAAAAAGCAGTCTGGATTTCAAAGACCCGAAAATTATTGAGAAAAAAGTAGAGTACGACCCTGCTACAGGAAAATTTATCATTTATGAAAAAATTGGCGATACGTATTACCGCACGCCTACTTACATGACTTATGATGAATATTTGGAATATTCAAAAAGAGAAATGGAAAATGAATATTTTCAGGATCGTTCCCGTGCCATAGACCTCGCCGAGCGCAAAAGCAAGCAACCTTTCTTATATCAAGGTCCTGAATTGTATAACCGATTTTTAGGCGGAACAAAAATTGAAATAAAACCACAGGGAAACGTAGATGTAACTATTGGAGTTAATTCGCAACGTATAGACAATCCCATTTTGCCGCAAAACCAACGCCGCAATATCAATTTTGATTTTGATATGAATATCAATCTCGGCTTACAAGCATCCGTAGGCGACAAACTGAAACTCGGCATTACTTATAATACCAAATCGGGTTTTGCATTTGAAAACCAAATGAAGTTGGGCTATAAAGGAAAAGAAGATGATATCATACAAGCTCTGGAATTTGGAAATGTCAGCCTTCCGCTTCGCAGTGCACTCATCAAAGGGCCGCAGAATTTATTCGGGATGAAAACACAGTTTAAATTCGGTCGTTTACTGATTACCAATATCCTTTCGCAGCAAAAATCAAAAACAGAAAATATCCGTATTGAGAATGGTGCACAAACCAAGAAATTTGAAATAAAATCGGATGAATATGAAGAAAACAAGCACTTTTTCTTCTCTCAATATTTTCGTGATCAATATGAACCCAGCTTGAGTAGACTGCCTTTTGTAGGTGCACAAACCGTGATAAACCGAATTGAAGTATG
>DAOQII010000253.1:0-3669 GCA_035339455.1 Chitinophagales bacterium | reverse complement strand
CTATGTCCTCGTCAAAGGTTTGGGTAAGGTAGGTTTGCTCTGCGTAGGTGCTCAGGCGCACATCATCCAGCACCATATACGATGGCGCATTAGAGGCATAGCCCGTTATTACTGTTATCTCCTCGCTTAGGTTGTCTAACACCGGGATAGCCAACTGTCCGGTATCGGTAAATGTCTGCTGGGCAAGCAGCGCATACTGGCTGCCCAGTGCGCCAAAGCCGTTTTGCTGTATCTCTTGCTTGCGCACCACGAAGACAATGCCATACAGGGCATCGGGTCCCATTTCACCCCTCACGACAGGTTTTATCACCCGTCGACTGTCGTACTCTATATCTTGCAACTTACTTGACACATTTAAAGATATAACTTTTTTTCGATTTCTAAATGGGAATTTATCGGCAGGTGAGGTATCAACGCTAAAGCTATGCAATGCCTAAACACCAACTAATGGCGAACGGAGAGAGCTTTGGTATTTATTGCTTCCAGCTGAAGAATCTTTTCCCAATTAAATGCAAGATATATTTTGCTGCAAAAGCACACCCTGTTCCAAGTAAAAAACCGGCTAAAATATCTGTCGGATAGTGAACGCCTACATATATCTGAGAAAATCCTACTGTCAAAGCCCAACATATCATTAAGCCATTTACCCATTTATTTTTAAATATTCCGAATAAGATGATACCCATGCTGATAGCCATGTGGTCACTGGCATGTGAGGACGGAAAACTCCATTTGCCACCGCAATGCCCTAATACTAAACGAGCATGCACTAGAGAATTATGACAGGGTCGCAACCGGTGAATCAGCGGTTTCAAGATTTGGTATGAAATGATGTCGGCTAATGCAAAACACAGCAGCACTCCAATTATCATAGGCAAGCCCTCTAATTTAAACTTATACATCACCCAAATGCCCAGCATAATGTATAAAGGAATCCATGTCATTCTATCTCGTAAAATGGGACATAGTACGTCCAGTAGAAATGTACTGCAATCTGTATTGATAAAATGAAACAGACGAAAATCGAGCTGTAAAAGGGTATCCACTTTATTGAATAATTTCCCAGTCTTTGCGTTCAGTATGTAATTTCCAGAATAATTCGGCTATGATTTTAGGCGAATGTTTTGGTGAATCTTCTGCAACAAATCCGCATACAGTAACTGTGCCTACATAAATATTTTTTGATTTCAATGAGTCATGCAGTGATTGTGCCATATTACGCAACCCGGCCTTACCAATCGACAAAGAACCCAATTCATAATTGGGATGCAAGGCCAGCCCACCTCCGGTCAACAGGATAGTACCTTCTCCAATTTTTTCCATGTCGGGCAATACCAGCTGTAAACAGGTCATAACAGATGCCACATTCGTTTTAAAATCTCTGGTCAGCGAATCGGAAGTTTCACTTACGATATCTACTTGTTTACTTTTAGAAACATTAAAATGAAGAATATCAATATGCGGAAACAACTGCCATATTTGTTCAAACGTATCACGTATCGTATCACTGTCGCTCACGCTGGCAATAAAATAATGTGCGTCGATATTTTTATCTCGGAGTTCATTCGTGATTTTTTCGAGCTTATCCTTTTTTCTGGCGATTAAACAAATTGTATAATTCTGCTTGCCGAATAATTCAGCGGTGGCTTTACTGATGCCTTCACCTGCGCCTATGATGACCATTACTTTTTTTCGCATACTTATAATTTTTGAGCTAATACAATATACCTGTCAGAGCGTTTCGGATGAAATGGATTCAATTCATAATCTCCGAATTCCTGTAACAATGTTAGTTTATTATTGTTTAAAAATTGGTGGAAATGATGGGGTTGTAATGCCTGCACTTCTTCTTTAAATATCCAGACCTGATCGCCTTTTTCCACTAAAATGTTTTTAATGATTTTACCATCTTGCAAATCTCTTCGCAAATAAAATTTATATCCGTCTATCACCTTATTTTCACGTTTTACTAAATGCTGCATTACTTTTTCGGCATTCATAAAATCTATCAATACTTTGCCTTTGGGCTTCAAACCGTCGTGAATGGCAGCAAATACTTTGTTGTTTTCATCTAAAGAATTGAAATAGCCGATACTGGTAAAAAAATTGAAGACATAATCAAAGAAATTGATACGGAAAGGCAAGCGCATATCATGTACGTAAAACTCCAAATTATCACGCTTGTACATGGTCTTAGCATAATCAATGCTCGACTTTGATAAATCAACACCAACAACATCGAAACCTTTTTCTGCCAAATAATAGGCATGTCTGCCTTTGCCACAAGCTAAATCGAGCATAGTGCCATACTCTATACCCAGTTTGCGGAGCATATTGTCTATAAATTGATTGGCTTCTTCCTGATTGCGGTTTTTATATAAAATGTGATACAGTGGTGAATCAAACCACGTGGCAAACCATTCCATTTTACTATCTGCTTCCATTATTCGAGTGTATCGATATGTTTAATATATTTTTTCCAGATTCCGCTGTACCAATATACAAAAGTAAATGTAAATAAGAGCATCCAATAGAGTATTTCGCAACCCCAGGCTATGTATAATGGTGAGTGAAGATGAATTATAAAGTATTCGCAATAAATAACATACGATATACTGCAAACTACTTCTACGAATGCCGGAATGAAAGTGGCACCGGTACCAACTATACTTTGATTCATCACCATGGCAAACATAAAAAAGAACATGCCTATGCTGAGTGTATGATATGGCTTGATAATATCTTGTAAAATACTGGCATCATTAGTGAATAAGGAAAAGACAAAATTGGGAAACAACAATACATATAAAACACTACTGCCGGTAGTAATTACGGCTAATAAGAGTACTTTTTTTAGAGCCGGCACAACTGCATCTGTTCTGCCTTGTCCTATGATATTACTCACTACGGTATTGGATGTACTGGAAAAACTCCATATCGGAATACCTAAAAAAATAAATAAGCTTTTCAGAATACCTGAAACTGCCAGATTGTTTCCTCCCAGTCTTTCCACACAAATATAAAAATAACACCAAGATGCTACACCCACTGTATTTTGCAATACGATAGGAGATGAAAGTTGCAGAATAGATTTAATTTCATCCCATTGTATATTTTTAAAACGGTATGCATGATACTGAACAGCATATTCTTGTTTATAAAAGTCAACGATATAAAACAGCAACAAGACAATATTGGCAATTCCTGTAGAAATTCCTGCACCTTTTATACCCATGGGATGTAATCCAAAATTACCAAAAATAAACAGATAGCCCAGTATGGCATTGGTAATGGCCATGCCAATTGTAGCCCAGGTGATGATACGTGTTTTGCCAATTCCTGAATAAAAACCATTATAACAAAATCCCAGTACCATAAAAGGAGTTGACCAGTTGATACCTTTCAAATAATTGACAGCATCAGTCTGAATTGCAGGATTTTTGATGAGATATGGCATTAATACCGGGGTGAAAAAATGGTAGAAGATGAACAAAAATAAAGACAAAACCAATCCGATAACTAACAGATGGTCGAAAGCAATACCGATTTTGTGATAGGCCATTTCGCCATTATGCCTGGAGATGATAACCTGACAGCCGCGCGCAATTCCTGCAGCAAAAAACAAAAAAACAAAATAGTAGATGCTGACAATTGTAATAGCTTCCAGAG
>DAOQII010000252.1:0-3700 GCA_035339455.1 Chitinophagales bacterium | reverse complement strand
ATGTATTGAAAAGCTGAAAGAAGAGCGTAGTTATGATGAAATTATTTTTACCACCCCGGACGGGGAACTGCTTAACCAAAAGATGGTCAATTCGCTTTCTGTTAAAAAAAACCTGATCATCCTATGCGGACATTACAAAGGTATTGATGAAAGATTGAGAGAGCATGTGATAACTAAAGAAATCTCCATTGGCAGCTATGTGCTTTCCGGTGGGGAGCTGCCCGCTGCCGTTTTAGCAGATGCTATTGGCAGGCTTATTCCGGGCGTATTGAATGATGAAACTTCCGCACTTACAGATTCGTTTCAGGATAATTTATTGTCTCCACCCGTATATACCCGTCCGTCTGATTACAAAGGCTGGAAGGTGCCGGATGTGCTCCTGAGTGGCAACGATAAGCTGATAGATGAATGGCGATATCAGCAAAGTCTGGAACGAACCCGCAAAAGAAGACCGGATTTGTTAGAAAACGATTAGATAATATTGCATTTTAAAGGAAAATCCCTATCTTTGCACACGCTAAATTTTTTGACATGCATAAAGTAAAAGAAATAACCGAAAAATTCGTTACCAAAAAAGATGTACCCGTTTTCAAAGCAGGTGACAATATCAATGTACATTATAAGATTATTGAAGGAAACAAAGAACGTATCCAGATTTTCCGCGGAGATGTAATCCAAAGAAACGGAAAAGGACTGACAGAAACGTTTACGGTTCGTAAAATTTCAAATGGTGTTGGTGTAGAAAGAATTTTCCCGTTACACTCACCGAATATCGACAAGATAGAAGTAAATAAAATCGGTAAAGTTCGTCGAGCTAAAATTTTCTATATCCGCGAACTGAAAGGAAAAGCTTCTCGTATTAAAGAGCGCATTTCTAATTCTGTTAAAAAATAATATTTATTATTACAATAAAATGCCGTTACACTTGTAGCGGCATTTTTTATTAAATTTTGATTTTATGAAATTTCTCATCGCAGGCTTAGGTAATATCGGCAACGAATATCAACATACTCGTCATAATATCGGTTTCGATATGGCAGATGCTTTTGCCGCTAAGCTTGGTATTCCATTCGAGTTAGCCAAATTGGCCATTTACGGAAAAGGGACATTCAAAGGTCACCAGATTCATATTATTAAACCTACGACATATATGAATTTGAGTGGCAGGGCAGTGAAATATTATAAAACTCAATTAGCTATTCCGACTGAAAATTGTTTCGTGATGGTAGATGATTTAGCATTGCCATTCGGGCAATTGCGTATACGTACCAAGGGTAGCAGTGCAGGGCATAATGGATTGAAAAGTATAGAAGATGAATTGCAAACACAAGAATACCCCCGTTTAAAATTTGGGTTGGGCAATGATTTCCCTCGTGGAAGACAAGTGGAATTTGTATTGGGAAAATGGACTAAAGATGAGTTAGAAAAATTACCTGAACGCATTCAAACAGCAACAGAAATTATTACCTCTTTCTGCACGGCAGGTATTCAGCATACGATGAATCTTTATAATAATAAATAAAAGAAAGTTTGATGAGATTAATAATTCAGTTCATGCAGATACATGTTTTCAATTTCTGTCTGAAGTGTGGTTTCTTTGAGCAATTCGTTTCCGGTTTTTAAGATATATTTCGACATTTTCAGTGGAGAAGCTTTTCCTCCAAATATGAGAATAAACGAAAATTTCTTGTTTTCGTCCTTTTCTTTCATCAATAATATAGAGAAATAATTGCGTAATGGCGACAGGTGATATAAAATGGACTTTGCCTGCTCTACAATCATCTCGCTGCCTTGTTTATCACCTTTGTCTTTTACAGGCTTACCAAAATCATTACTGACGATGAAGCTGTTTTCGGCTATCAGTTTGATAAAGATATCATGCTCATTTTGAAACAGGCTTTTGTTGGCAATTTCAATTTTAATTTTTGCCTGCACATAGCTGCTTTCTGATGTGGTAACAGAATCTAAAATTAATTTTCCTTGTAAATTGGGATAGGTGATTTTCTTAAATAATGCCTCAATATAATGATGCGGTGCAGCTCGGGTTTGTCCATCTAAACGCATCCAGTATACGTTGTTGTACTGATGAGGGGCATATTCGCTTTGCGGTATTTCAACGAGATAAACATATTTGCCGTTTTTTTCCAGGCGTTGAAATTTTATACCTTTTGGTGAGGGCGAAATTACATTGCTGATTTTACTGATAAATGCATCTTTTTCTATAGAGATTTCAAGCGGACTCAAACTGCCTTCATAAATTTTTTCTTTTCTCCCGCTGATACTTTTGCCCATGGGTGCTCCCCAAATAATCAGCCCACCATCGGAGTTGAGCATGCCGCAAATAGCCCGTATAATGCCACTTTCTTTATGGTTAAAATGCTTTTCATCATTAGAATAAAAGGATTTGAATTCTATTTTATCCGATTCTTCCTTTACATCTTTGAAAAAGTATTCAACGTCAGCATAACTGATTTCGTAAAGTTCTTTGCCCAGAAATGATTTGGCATAGCCCATATACGAATGTAAGCATTCTTATAATTAATTAAAGGTTAATAACTGTCAATTTTTCTATTGTACACAACTAAAAATGAAAGAATAAAATCAAAACATGTATTTTTGTCCGCTTTTTTGAATTGGCATATAATTCGTAAAAAAAGGGTAAATCTTATTTTTTAATCAAAATCAGTATAATTATGGCAAAAGCTAAGTTAAACATTCAACCATTGGCTGACCGCGTTATCGTGAAAGCGGCAGAAGCAGAAACTAAAACAAAATCAGGCATCATTATTCCGGATTCTGCAAAAGAAAAACCACAAAAAGGAGAAGTAATGGCAGTAGGCAGCGGCAAAAAAGATGAACCGATGACCGTAAAAGTAGGTGATACGGTATTGTACGGAAAATACAGCGGAACAGAAATCAATATCGATGGTGCAGATTACTTAATTATGAGAGAATCTGACATTTTGGCTATCGTATAATGGCTTGAAAACATTAATCATTTAACATTAAAAATTATATAAAAAATGAGTTCAAAATTAATCAGTTACAGTACAGAATCAAGAGATAAATTAAAAGCCGGCGTTGATGCATTAGCTAACTCCGTGAAAGTAACATTAGGTCCTAAAGGAAGAAATGTTATCATTGAAAAAAAATTCGGAGCACCGGCTATCACTAAAGACGGAGTAACCGTTGCTAAAGAAGTAGAGTTGGAAGATCCGTTTGAAAACATGGGTGCACAATTAGTGCGTGATGTGGCTTCTAAAACCAATGATGTTGCAGGTGACGGTACAACAACTGCCACTGTTTTGGCGCAGGCTATCATTGCACCAGGCTTAAAATCTATTACGGCAGGTGCTAATCCTATGGATTTGAAACGCGGTATTGATAAAGCTGTTGGTGCAGTAGTTGCAGAGTTAAAATCTATTTCTGAAAAAGTGGGAAAAGATTTCAGCAAAATCAAACAAGTAGGTACTATTTCAGCCAATAATGATGAAGAAATTGGGCAGTTGATAGCACAAGCTATGGAAAAAGTAACGACAGAAGGTGTAATTACTGTTGAAGAAGCTAAAGGTACAGAAACGTATGTAGATGTAGTAGAGGGTATGCAGTTCGACAGAGGTTATATCTCTCCGTATTTCGTTACCAATGCAGATAATATGGAATGCGAAATGGAAAAACCGTATATTCTTATTTACGATAA
>DAOQII010000251.1:0-3772 GCA_035339455.1 Chitinophagales bacterium | reverse complement strand
CGCAGCTAAAATAAGTATCATTCCAATACTATTATATTTGCCCCTCATCGTTTTGCTTTGGAAGTAATACTTGCAACACCATATTGGTATATTTTGCTTTGTCTGCTGGCAGGCCTGGGCTGTGCATGGTGGCTCTATGGGGGCAATTCGTCCTTTAATGAATCACCCTGGCTGAGGCGTATATTATTCTTTCTTAGATTTTTATCCGTTTCAGTCATTGCATTTCTGTTATTGTCGCCTTTTATAAAATCTGCTATACGCGAAGTTGAAAAACCTGCCATAGCCATTGCATTTGATAACACTTCTTCCATATTACTTGATTCAACACATCTGTCAGCAGATGCAATAAATCAACTGGCAGAAAAGCTTACTTCAACATTTAAAAACGATTATGATGCCAATCGTTATTCTTTTGGCAGCACGGTTGAAAACGAAGTTACCAAAAATGATTTCTCTGAAAAGAGTACAAACATTTCAGCGATGTTTGATTATTTAAAATCGCTTTATGCAGGACGAAATCTTGGTGCTGTAATTGTATTGTCCGATGGAATTTATAATAAAGGCAGCAATCCTGTTTATGCTGCAGAAAAACTTAAAGTACCTGTTTATACAATTGCTGTTGGCGATACAGCCATCAATCGTGATTTGTTAATTTCAGATGTGGTGTACAATAAAACGGCTTTTCTTGGAAATAATTTCCCTGTTGAAATAGGCGTTACCATGAGGCAGGCTGCGGGAGCATCTGTTACACTAACCGTTAAAGAAGATTCATTAACACTTTTCAGCAGAATGATTACTGTATCAGGCAATAATTATTTTACAAAAATTCCTGTCATCCTTTCTGCTAATAAAAAAGGTATTCATAAATATAAAATACGACTATCTGCTATTGACGGTGAAAAGAATTTGCTTAATAATGAAGCAGAAATTTATGTTGATGTTTCCGAACGCAAAATGAAAATATTGCTTCTGGCACAATCACCGCATCCTGATATTGCGGCAATAAAATCTGTACTTGATAAAAGTAATTTGTATGAAACCAAAGTGCTTTTTCAGGAGCCAACTGATGAAAACTTTGGCAACTACAATCTTGTAGTCCTGCAACAGATTCCATCGGCAAAGTCTGCTACACTTTTACAAAAAATTAAGACAGCAGAAGTGCCTTATTTTATCATTGCCGGTGCGCAAATGAATATTGCAACATTCAACAATACCGGCACAGGTGTAACCATCAATCAGCCTGTTGCCAAGATGAATGAAGTATATGCTAAAGTAAGCGATCAGTTTGTGTTGTTCAGCTTGTCTGACAATGTGCAAACGGTGCTGTCTCAACTACCGCCATTATATGCACCTTTTGGAAATTATAAAATGGAGAAAGAGACCAATACATTGCTGACACAAAAAATCGGTAACATACAATCGTCAATGCCACTTTGGTATTTCTCTTCAACAGGAACTATGCGTGTTGGTGTTTTGCTTGGCGAAGGATTGTGGCGCTGGCAGTTGAATGAATATGCACTCTCCGGAAATCATGATGTTACAGATGAATTAATTTTAAAGTCGGTTCAGTATCTGACTTCGAAAGAAAAAAAGGAGCCTTTCATGATACAATATAAGCGCTCCTATACTGAAGGTGAGAATGTTGAGTTTAACGCCACAATGTACAATGCAGCCGGTGAATTAATTAATGAACCGGAGGTTCGACTGAATATTTATAACGATGAGAAAAAGGAGTTTAGATATACTTTCAACAGAAGCAACAACACCTATCAGTTGAATGCCGGAATGTTGTCACCGGGACGTTATACCTTTAGTGCTGAAACAAAAACGGGCACTAAGGTTTATAAAGAAACTGGAGAGTTTTCTGTGGTACCATTGTTGCTGGAGAATTTTGAATCTACTGCCAATCATCAACTGCTCAATACCATTTCATCAAACACAGGAGGTATAATGGTTTCTGCCGATAAAATTAATTTATTAATTGATGCCATTCAGAAAAACGAAACAGTTAAACCTGTATCGTATTATCATAAGAAACTGATTGAGTTGATAAGCTTGAAAAGTTTACTTATAATCTGTTTGTTGTTGATTGCCACAGAGTGGTTTTTAAGAAAACGTTTCGGTTCTTATTAAAGACTTTTCTCCTCAATTTTCTTCTTCATTGCTTCTTGTGTAATCCAAATGGCATCATCATACTGCCTGAACCATGTTAATTGTCTTTTCGCATAGTTGCGTGTATGTTGTTTTATTTTTTCAATTGCCTGATCAAGTGTACTGTTTCTGTCGAAATACTCAAACAACTCTTTGTAGCCTACTGTATGCAATGCGGTAAGATGGCGGTAGGGTAGTAGTTGCCTGGCTTCGTCAACCAGTCCTTTTTCTATCATCAAATCCACACGATTGTTGATGTTTTCATAAAGTAATTGTCTGTCGGGGTTTAAAACATAAAGTGTGAAGCTGTATGCTGGTGTTTTGATTGTTTCATCAATAAAAGACGAGCGTGTTTTTCCGGAGCTGTAAATAATTTCTAAGGCACGGATCACCCTGCGTGGATTGTGAATGTCTATTTCATGATAACTTTTTTTGTCGAGGGTTTTTAGCTGATGAGCCAGATACTCCAATCCTTTTTCTGCGCATTCTTTTTCCAGACTTGCTCTAAGTTGATAGTCGGTGTTTGAAGTAGCATCAAGACCAAAGAGAAAAGCATGCATATACATGCCTGTTCCGCCTGTGACAACAACAGTATTGTTTTTTTCTAAAAGTTGATTGATGGTGTGGGTTGCTTCATTGGCATAGCGACTTGCATTCATGTCTTCTGCAATAGAGTGCGAATGAATGAAGTGATGTTTTATTGCCTTGAGTTGTTGGGTATCGGGCACGGCAGTGCCAATAGTCATTTCACGAAAAATTTGCCTCGAATCAAAAGAAACGATTTCTGTTTTCAGCAGTTGGGCAACTTCAATGGCAATTTGTGTTTTGCCTGATGCTGTAGGCCCGGCAATGATGATTAACTTTTTATCCTTTGGCAATTTTTTATCCTTTGCTTAAGGCAAAGTTAAAAGGTAAGCGTGATAGTGCCTTTAGTATCTAACGGACACTTGGGGCAGTTGTTAAACATAACACTTTCTGCGGCCTGCTTTGCTTTAGTCAGTAAATAGCTGCTTGTAGTGGTGGTTCCTTCTGCACCCGGGCTGGCTTTGGTTACATGGCCATACTTGTCAATAGAAATCTCCACTACAACAACACCTTTCTCCATGGTAAGATTTTCAATCTTTGGCGGTTTGGTGATAGTGCGTCCGGGCATTTCATATTTTACACCACGCATGTCGGCACTCATCTCAGTGTTATCTGCTTTTGTTTCTGTTGCTGCATCAAAATATATTGCAGAGGCTTCGCTAACTTTAAAAGTCATAGGGTTGCCTTTAAATAAAAAGCTGATATTTCCATCTTTAATCTGCTGTACAGTGCCAGTCATTTTTTCTCCGCTTTTTAAAACAAGGGTATGTTGTGCAAATAAGAAAGTAGCACTGCATAACAAAAGTGACTGGGTTGCAATAATTTTCCTGATCATAATTTAAACTTTTTTCAAAAATAAATTTTTGTTGCTGTTGTAAGAATGAATTTGAATTGAAATATGAGAACAGTTTTCAACAATAGAAACGATATTAGGCATCTTCAATACAGAATGATAATTTTGGCACCATAAAGTATTAGAATTATGAAATTAGTAACCTATCAAAGTCAGCGTAAAACAGCATTAGGAATCTTGCTT
>DAOQII010000250.1:0-3784 GCA_035339455.1 Chitinophagales bacterium | reverse complement strand
ATTCTACTCTTCTGTTATTGGCTTTGCCTTCTGGCGTTGTATTATTATCTGCAGGTTGGGTTTCTCCTTTGCCTTCTGTTTCCATGCGGCTGTTGTCAATACCAAATTCTTTATTCAATGCACTTTTAACAGCTTCTGCTCTTTTTATAGACAGTTCCAAGTTTTTAGCATCATCACCGTCGCTGTCAGTATGCCCCACTATTTTTACTTTCACATCCGGGTTTTCTGTCATTACAGATGCGAAGTCTTTTAATGTTCCATAAGATTCGCCTTTAATGGTTGCACTGTTCACGTCAAATTTAATTCCTGTTGTAGAATATTTTCCCAATTCCAAAAATTTATGTCTGGTATCAGGTGCACCTACAGCAACCCTGATATTGCTCAGAAAATAAGCATTTTCTTCATTATGATAACCATCTGTACGGAATCCCATAAAATTATATTTTGCTGTGGCATTGAATGCCTTTGGAATATCCCAAATTTTGGTTTCATTTACATAAACCCGCAGTCGTTGTTTCTGCCGCCATATTGAAACCTTAACTACATTTTTACCATTTTTATGATAAAAGTCCGGAAAGTCTGACTGATTTCTGATAATTTCTTGCCCGCTTTCATCATAGGTATTTAAGAATTTCTGACCTTGTGCTCCGCCTGCAGCTTCAGGATGTATTGCAATTAACACACCATTATTTTTATTGGATCCGTATTGCTTCCAGTTAATATAATTTTTTGCAGGATTAGCTAAAGGTGCAAAAAAGAAATTAAAGGCAGAAGAATAAAAACTGTAAGGTTGCGTACAAGCCACATAAAATTCTACAGTGAAGTTTTCCGGTAAATTGGTAACAAATTCGGGATAGATTACACTTTCCGGGCCAAACTTAAGCCATTTGCCTTGTTGTCCATCAATAGTTACCAATTCGCCACTACCATTAGTATTCCATTTCGCAGGGAAATCGCCAATGGCATCTTGTGAGAAATTCTCTTCAGCAATTACTTTTTCACCGGGAATGAAATCGTATTTTCCATAAGCTTTTAAAGAAGAATTAGCAGAATTTGATTTACTGTTTGATTTCGAAGAAGATGAATTGTCATTGCCCGTTGAGGTATCATCATCTGAACTGTCATCAGAAGTCTTGGTTTTTGAATTTTTATTTTTATTGCTGTTCTTCACATCCTCTTTCACCCCTTCTTTTGCTTTATTGTATGATTTCTCAGCAGCTTGGTCAACTTCATTTTCTACTTTATTTTGTGCTTTGCGGCTCATGTTATCCAGGATACGATCGCCGATAGTTCCCCATTGGGCAAATGCAGTGAACATACAAGCTGAACAAATGGCAAGAAAAAGTAATTTAGTCTTCATCGTTAGTTTATTTGTGTTTAAAATGATAATTCAAAATTGCACTAATTTTCTGTATAGCACAAGTACCAAAATAATGTTAGCCTGATGAGAGATTTTTATATTATTTCATAAATATCAAAAAATCAATGGGTTATATTGTTGTGTCAGCGTGAATTGGTTTTATGTAATGAGTATTCGTCCATTACTAATTAGTATTCGGTCATTGGAAAAGAGCATTTCCTTTCTTATTTTAGCCAAAAATTAAGCATATGACAGATTTTGCATTAGGCACTAAGGTGGAACACCCAAAATATGGCAAAGGTGTAATTATAGATGACAGTGAAGAATACACATATACGATTTACTTTGGTACAGAACACGGAGAAAAAGAAATATCCAAATCTTTTGATGGCTTGGTCGTGATAAGAATTGCCGAGAAAGACAAAAATTCAGTATCCCTTGATGAGATAAAATCCGTGTTGCAAGACCTGATTGAACCGCTGACCGAACCTTTGGAAGATTGCAAAATTGCAGAAAAATGGTTGGGTGGAAATTTAATCATGCAGCCAAAAGACAGAAGTTTGCAGAGCAAAGAAATTCCGATTGAAGGTTTTTTTCATAAAATTGTGATGACCCGTGACCGACTGCGTGTAATGGAGCAAAAAATAAACGCTTCTAAACTTAGTGATGCAGAAAAAGTTGAATTACAGCAATATATAACAAGAATTTACGGCAGTTTGACAACTTTTAATGTGCTTTTTCGTTTCAAAGACGACCAGTTTAAAGGGACGGGTGGCGAATAAAATATTAGAATTATTTTGCATGTACAATATTTATGACTATTTTTCGTTAACTGTATAAAACGATTTTTTTATGGAATCCATCTTTACACCCGAATTGTTAGTCAAATTTTTGTACAACGAAACTACACCTGCTGAAACGCTGGAAATCAAACTGCTGTTAGAAAAAGACAATGCTTTGAAAGCGGAACTGGAGCAAATGCGTTTTGTAAAACACGCCATGGAAGATTTCGGTAGCGACAACCCGTCGCCGGAAAGCATATCTGCCATTACGGCTTATGCAAAGCAAAAAGAAATGGTAGGGTAGTATTTACTCATTTTTTCACTATTAGGTATAATGACTTTATACCAAATTGAGAACTATAGTTTATTTTTTTAGGATTTAACATACTTAAGCATATTTTACTAATATTTTATGGTGAATTCCATATCGTAAATTTCCATTATTTTTGCCGCATATTTTAAATTATGCTCAAAATAATATCCCGTATTTTACTTATAGCTAAAGGATGGTCATATAATGTAGACTTGGTAAAACCCATTGACAAATGTGTCCTCATCGTTGCACCGCATACTTCCGCATGGGATTTTGCCCTAGGCAGAGCCGTATTTACCCTTGCAGGTATACCTGCAAAATTTGCCATAAAAAAAGAAGCCTTTTTCTGGCCACTCAACTGGCTCTTGCGTTATTTGGGAGCTGTTCCTGTAGACCGCACACCAAAATCTGGCAATGAAAAAAAACGAATCAGCTTGGTTGAGGCTATGGTAAACACCATTAAAAAAGAGAAAAAAATATGCATGGTGATTACGCCTGAAGGCTCTCGAGGAAAAAGACAACAATGGAAAACCGGATTTTATTATATCGCTTTGCAGGCGCATGTTCCCATAGCTTTATCTTATCTGGACTTTGATACTAAAGAAGGCATCGTGGGCAAAATCCTATATCCTACTGGCAATTTAGATAATGACATGCGTGAAATCATGGATTTTTACCGGGATAAAACACATTTGGGCAAATACCCCAACAGATGCACCCTGGATGAAAGATGGGCGTAAGGCAATTGGTATCCTTTGAAAATTTTAATCCATGCGAGAAAAAGTAAGATGCAGCATTTCTTTATTCAATAGTCCGCTTATCCACCCTAATATCGGTATACAAATAAAAAATCCGCACAACTGAAATAATAGTTGCAATTTTGAATTTTGTAACTGCAACTGTTTGGTAAGCAATACCAACAGCAAGCAGAGAACACTGAAGCTCAGTAAGCGCAAAACGTAATTGATATTAAATGAAATGTTGAAAATGCGCATTATCAATACAGAATAGGCAATCAGCATAAATACCTGAGTGATTAACGTGGCAATGGCAGCACCTTCAGCGCCTGATTTTACTATTAAGATAAAATTCAATCCAACATTTATTAATACGGCAACACTCAAAACAATAATCATTTGTTTGAAATTTTTGTTTGCCGTCAATAAAGTGCCAATCACATATAACAAGGCTATCGGGAAAAAATTAAATAATAATAAACCAAAAACTTTCGCAGAATAAGTACTGTCGGTATTGGGATACATCAGTGCAATAATTTCTTTTTTATGAGAAAAAAGACCTATTAAGATGGAAACAGCAATGCAATACATC
>DAOQII010000249.1:0-3793 GCA_035339455.1 Chitinophagales bacterium | reverse complement strand
ATGAAGGCAATATCGGATTGATAAAGGCAGCAAAAAAATTTGATGAAACCAAAGGATTTAAATTTATTTCTTATGCCGTATGGTGGATTCGTCAGTCAATCTTACAAGCACTGATTGAACAGCCCAGAGTGGTGCGTGTGCCCATGAATAAAGCAACAATTTATAACAAAATACAACGGGCTATAGTTGATTTTGAACAACAGAATCAGCGAGAACCATCAAATGATGAACTGGCAGAACTGCTGGACATGAAGCCGGAAGAACTTTCTATGCTGCGTGCTACACTTTCCTATCATCTTTCTGTAGATACTCCAATCGGAGATGATGATGATACCACCAGTCTTGATTTAATGACGGATAATACACTAGGCAATCCGGAAAAGAATTTGATAGATGAATCATTGCATGATGAGCTTGAACATGCCTTACAAAGTTTAACTGACAGAGAACGGGATATTCTGAAACTTTACTTTGGCATCAATGAGTTTAACCAGTCTTATTCGCTGGATGAAATCGGCTTAAAATTAAATTTGACTAGAGAGCGGGTTCGCCAGCTCAAAGATAAAGCGATACGTAAAATGCGTCGTTTTGCAATCAGTAAAGAATTGAAAGCTTATTTGAGTTAGCACTGATTTCGCAAAAATAAATTTCATTTTTCCAAAATATTCATCTCATTTTATCTTTTATTTGCTTGTATTATTCTTAAGCTAAGAGATTTGCTTTGTTCAATTTATTTAAATTTATGCCGTTATAAAATAAAAAGAGCGACAACTTTCGTCATCGCTCTAAAAAGTTTTTGAATTAAATTTTACAAGCAGTAACCTACTAATACTGTTTTAGATTTAGTTGAAGATTTTCCGTTTTTTGTAGCAGTCAACGTAATCGTATAGGTTTCAGTACATCCTGTACTTGTGCCGGGACGATTAAAAGAAGCCTTTATTGGATTAGTCAGTGTGCTGGTTGTACCGTCACCAAAATTCCACAAGTAAGTGTCTGCATTTGTAGAAGTGTTTGTCAACCTTAAAGTGTCAAAGAATTCGATGGTATCATTGGGTAAGATAGTAAAATCTGCCACCGGCGCAGGTGTGTCTTCTTTTTTGCAAGCGGCAAAGAAAAGTGTAGCTACTAAAGCTACGATGCTGAGAAGTTTGGTTGTTTTTTTCATTTTGTTTTGATTTAAATTGTTTTTAATTAATTTGATAGTACAAAAATAGAGATTGTATGAGTCTGTATTTTATTGCACTTCACGAATGGCAGGTTTCAATTCACAAACGGAAGCAGATTTATTATTTTGAAGTTCATTCTGTCATTTCTATATCTATCTATAATTTGCATGAAGTTTTTTAAGGACTATCCGGTAAAAAAATAAAAGTTACATCTTGCAAACGAAAAATGTTTTGTTTAAGCTTAAATAGCCAGTAGAGAAAAGTAATTTTATAAAATGTGGCTTGTGCTGTCATTCAAAGAAACTACATTAATTGAAATACAGTTAATTATATATATACCATAGTATTATTTTAATATTTTTATAATAAATAAAAAAGCAATACCTTTCAGTATCGCTCCAAAACAATTGTTAATGAAAAGAACAATTATTTTTTTAATAGTTTTATGGTTTTAGTTATTCGAATGGATAAATTCAGTTCATTTACTTTGCACCCGGTATTCCTACAGAAGGTACTAATGCCCATCTGGTAAAAATGATTTCAAATGGAGCGTTGTCAAAACCGGAGCCATTATACTTAAAATGAGCTTCAAATTTACAAGCCCAGTAACTACCGTCAGCTTTGGCTTTTAGAAGTACTCTTCCTTGTATCCATTGGTATTCCGGGCCATATACATTTGATTTGGTTGTAAAATCTGAAACCATTTGTACTTTATAAACTTCTGCTACTTCAGCACCGTATTTTAGTTTCAGTGCTTTTTTTATGTTTTCATTCACAGTTGGTTTATTGATATAATCTTCCTCTTCAAAACGATATACATTATTGGTCAGCTTAGTCGTATTCGCCGTAATTTTTATATTATGTGTTCCTTCTGCCAAAACCGTTTTTTCTGCATCTGTTGCTTTCCATCCGTCTGCAGCAGATGAATTGATTCCCATAAATTGAATTTTAATGGTTAGCGTTTTTCCAACCGCTATTTTACTGCTTAGTTTATTGAGGAAAAAACGGAATGCGTTTTCAACAGGATAGTATTTATATTGGGCTGCATCATACTCCGAATCCATTTTTTTAGGCATCAATCCTGTAGAAAATATTTTTTCGTTTTTCCATAAATTTTTATATTTCAAATCTGCCATATCATAATAAAGAGCCAAAATTCCGGGAGTTTTACCAGTTGGTCCACCTGCTTTCATGAAATTTTCAGTTGAATAATATCGAAGTTGGTTTAAACTTACTTTTACATCTTCGCAACTGAATACAATATCAAACCCCTTATCATAAGTATCACGAACATTTTTATCGAAATATGCACGCAAAATAAAATGATCAGCAAGCTCGGTTATGCTTGCTGCATCAGCTGCACTTTCATCAAGTCTTTGTCCTAAATAATCATTAAATATGACGACTTTTCCAACATTTGCTTTTTGGAAATCTGTAAGTACATACGAATTATCAACTGCTTTTTCAGTAGTAGCTGATGATGCATTTGCGTCACTTTTAGTTTCATTTTGAGCTGGTTTGCCTACCAGTGCTTCCTTTAGTTTTTTGCCAAATTGAGCTTGTGCATGCTGATTGCTTAATAATAGCAATGCGATTGCTGCGGTCATTAGTTTAAGTGTAGTTTTCATAATTGTCTTTATTTTATTACACTGCAAAATTGCCTGAGCGTGCGCCCATATTTTCAAGCAACTATATAAACTGTTGATTTCATTTCATAAATAACAATTATGGGATAAGACACATAGTATATTGCAACCAATACGATTGGTATTTTGAACAAGAAATGTGCATACTGAACGTCCTTTTTTCTAATTAGGAACTGACACCAATATGCTTGTTGTAATTTTAATGGAAAATATCAGAGATACCATTTTTACTATTTGATTATTTTTCAAATCAGCCTGTTACCACAATTATCGAAAGCTTTTAATTCAAAGTTTTTGAGCTCACTGTTCTCATAATCTTCTTTATGCATAGTCCATATCATCTTAGAAACAACAGCATCATCTTGAACCAAAATGTCCATTTTTAATTTTTTTTCTAATTTATAACCAATTTTCCTTGGAATATTTTGGCTTTTCAGATTATCAACACTACAATGTATTTCAATCTTTTCGAGATATTCCAGTTCAAATCCTACTTTTGTTAATGCCATTGTGCTTTCAGTAGCAAACCCTTTATTAATGTAATCATAAGCAATCCAATACCCAATCTCTCTGGCATTTATCCCTAGTCTTGTATGAAGCCCTGTTGAACCAATTAGTACTTTTTCATTTTTATCAAAAATGCCAAAAGTGTAGTCAATTCCCAAATCAAATTGACCACGATACAGTCTTAATCTTTTTACCTTGACACTAATGTCTTCTGGTTCATCTTTTGCCCAAGGCATCCACGGAAGTAAATGCGCAATACTTGAATCAATAGCCTGTTTAAATTTAGATGCATCGCAGGGCTCGTAGCATCTTATTATTAATCTTTCTGTCACAATTTTGTAAGTTTTAGATAATTCCATCATCTGTTTAATTATATAATTACTAAATTAGAAAATTTAAGTCATATTGGAGAAATATAAGTAAAATAACCCAAAAAAGTTCTCCATAAACACACATATCACAAAACTGCGTCTT
>DAOQII010000248.1:0-3838 GCA_035339455.1 Chitinophagales bacterium | reverse complement strand
CTTTAGTTTATGTTTTGGTGAATAACACCAAAACGGACTTTGGAATATTTACTATTAAATTGTATTTTTCCAAATGGTATGAAAGAAATACGTCTTGTTCAACTTATTCACGCATTGTCAAGCTCAGATATTGATTTTGTTAAAACCCAAATAAAGGCGCAGCAAAATAAAATGTATCTGCCATTATTTACCGCAATCCATCTGCTAACACAAACACCATTTAACCGTGAAGAAATATATTTAAGAGTGTATAAAAAAAAATGGACACCCAAAGGCGATGCCATTTTTCGCACAGATCAAAGTCGCTTAGCAGATTTTATTGAAGATATACTGATGCAAAAACGTTGGAAAGCGCAAATAAAAAATGATGAAGAATGGCAGCAAGAAGAAAGAATAAATTTGTACCTCGATTTAAAATTATTTAAAGAAGCCGAGTACGTGTACAACGAAATTTCGACTGCTGTTTCATATTCATTTTCCGGCAAAAATAGGATAAACGATAAATATGCAGACTATTTGATGAAAAGCCATTTGCCACTCAAAGAAAAAGAGCGGCTAATGGGAGTGATTACAAAAAATTATTTGCAAAATTCTCAGCAAGAAGCAGAAATACGGCAGGCAAAATCGTGGTATTTAAAGTGCATGCATAATTATTATCACAAGCAACTTACAAATACTTTTTTCGAAGAAATTGTTGTAGAAGAAGTATTGAAAATTGCAGATGAATTTGTAAATGAAGAAGCTAAATTGATTATACTTAACGGCATTGCCTACCTGAAAATCGACAGCCCGGCAACGGATATTTCATTGCACATTTACGAAGAAACCGTCCGGCTGGCAACCATTTTGGTTAATTATCATCCGCGCTTCTTGCATTATAAAGCAAAGGCACTTCATCTTATCGGCACGCGCTATTCTATACTCGGAGATTTTAAAAATGGAAATAAATATTTTGAACAAGCCATAATAATAATCCCCAAAGAACAGTATCTGAATTATAAAACTATCTTCCTTAATTATGCAACGAATTGCAGCAAGCAAAAACAATTTGCTAAAGCGATTGAGTTAATACATTTATTGGAAGAAGAAGCCGCAAGAGATTCAAAATTAAAAACAGAATGCGCCATACGCAGTTTGAGTTGTTATCTTTTTATGGAAAATGCGCCAGCCATTCATGCCTTAGTGAATAGCCAAGATTATAATTTAATACAACCGCACGAAAAAATTTATTTCCGACTGTGTCAATGCAACGCTTTTTTGATGGAAAATGAATTTGAGTTTGCCCATTCCGAAATAACCAATCTGTTGCGTTCCAAGTTGATGCAGGAAATAGATGTCAATTTTATTCCGGCAACAGAATTGATGAACTTTATGATAGCTGCGGTTTTTAAAAATGGAAAAATAAAGCTAACGCCGGCGCAAGTACAACGATATGAAAAAGTGAAAGCAGCACTCAATATCCAACAATTTCCATATTTAAGACATTATTCCCCGTTTCTTTGGTTAGAACAAAAACTCCTACCACAGCACTGAGAATGATAGAATAGAATCCGAAACAAACTGTTTCGGATTTTTTTTATAAAAAAGCGAAGCCGCAAGGCTTCGCTTACAAAAAATGAAAAATGAGTAAAAACAGGCAATACTCAATATCAGCTATCAAACTATTTTACATTCTACCAAAGACAGATATTATTGAATAAAAATTCTTCTTATAGTTTAATGATGTAACCACCCGGATGGTCTATTTCTCCATCAATGTCGAATGACTGTTCACTTACACCATCATTTATTTTGACGGTAACAGATGCCGGAGGATTTGTGCCTTCATTTTTAGCAATAATGCCAATCCAATTATTGCCGTTTTCTAAAGTAACATTGAAGCATTTTTCTGCGTTTTTCAATTCATAATTTGTTACCAATGCTTTCCCGTTAAATATTAAATCAACAATATCGCCATCTTCTACGCTGTTATCATAAATGCAGATAGAAATGTTTTTCTTGGCAACTGTGATAGTACCTTGATTAGTGTAGTTGGCAGGTAACTCTGTTTGTACTTTGTCTTTTTTGCAGCCAATCGCTAACAAGATTGTCATTGCAAATAATAAAATAATTCTGTTCATTCTTTTTGTTTTTTAGCAAGTTATTAATTTTTTTGTCGTTATTGAATCTCACACTTTAATGAGAACCGTCATTCCGAACGTTCGAAACTCACTCGTACCTCGCTCGAAAAGACGGCTCGCATTTTAGATTCTCTTTTTTAATTTTTATACAATGTTAGTTCGCCGGAAACTATAGCCGGATTATTTAGTTCACCTTTATTGAAAAATTCGTTTGCTTGTAATTTCAAGTTGGAAAACGAGCATTTTATTTCATCGCCATTTACTGTAAAATCTAATTTTCCGGTGGCATTGTCCGATTCCCAAATCATTTGTGGTTGTCGCATGTCGTTGTAGCCTATGGATACGTAATGGGCATCTTTATCGTCAGCATTTTTTATAATTTTGTAAGAAGAGGAAGAGGTTGGCAACTGGTCGGTTGAGAAATCAATAGTAAATACTTTTAGCTTGGTGCTATCGTCTTTAACGACAATGGAAACACTGCCCATACTGGTTAATGCACCACATACGCCGTTGATTTCGTAAGTTTTTCCACTGCATTGCAAACTAATATTCCCACGTCCTTCTTTGGCTACGACTGCCGTTGTTTCTTTGGCTTTCTGAATAACATCTTCTACCGTAGTGCTTTTACTTTTGCTATTATTGCACGACAAGAAAAGAAAACTTGTTATGTAAAAAATAATGATTGTTTTTTTACTCAATAAATTAGAAAGTAATTTTTTGAGTTTGTGAAGTTTTGCTTTCATTTTCTGTGATTTTTTTTGTGCATTAATTTATTTTCTCTGTTTTATATTTCAGGATGAATAATTAAGGAATAACAACTTTTACAAAAGAGGTTTTTGGGGCAGTAGCTTCATCTGTGCCTAACTGAGAAGCATCATTTGCACCGGCTGCCCATAGTGTGCCGTCTGTTTTTTGGATAGTAAGATGAGCGGTACCGGCACTCATTGCTTTTACACTGTCTGCTGCTTTTACCCAAGTAAGTAGAGTATTGGTATTTCCTGTGGCTAATTGTCCGTAACCGTTCGACCCCGTAACCCAGAGTGTATTGTCTGTTTTTATGATAACACTGTATTCACTATGTACGCCTGCTGCAATATAGTTAACATTTTCTGCTACTTTGATAAATGTTGGTACCCCAAGGTCTGAGGTGGTAATGCCGAATTGCCCTACATCGTTCCACCCGCAAGCCCAAACTGTTTTATCGTTTTTAAGTAACAGACTATAACTATATCCTGCCGCAACTGCTGTTATATTATCAGCAACTTTTACTAATTCTGTTTTAGTTACATAAGTGCCATCGCCTAATCGTCCACCATTATTAAACCCAACAGCCCATACAGTACCATTTGTTTTCAAAATAAGTGTATGCCAAGTTCCCACGGCTACAGATTTTACATTGTCCGTTACTTTTACAAAAGTGCTTGTTTCGGCAGGTGTTGCACCAATGCCTAACATTCCATCTTCATTTTTGCCTGTTGCCCAAAGTGAATTATCATTTTTAAGAATAAAAGTGTTGTAACGACATGCAAAAACGGCTTTGCCGTTATCCGCAACCTTTACAAAAGAAGTTCTCATATCTTTAGTGCCATCGCCCAAATTACCGGACAAATTACGTCCTGTTGCCCAAACGGTATTATCATTTTTAATGATAAACGTTTCTTGGTAACCTGCGGTAACAGATTTTACACCATCTAAAACTTTTACCCACTTATTAGGAT
>DAOQII010000247.1:0-3851 GCA_035339455.1 Chitinophagales bacterium | reverse complement strand
AATGCCGTATGGCGCATTTGTTGAGTTTATGCCGGGCAAACAAGGCTTGTTGCATATATCAGAAGTATCTCACAAGCGCTTAGAAAATTTGGATGGCGTTTTGAAAGAAGGCGACAAGATAGAAGTAAAATTGTTGGGCATCGACAATAAAACAGGGAAGTACAAACTAAGCCGCAAGGTATTATTACCTAAAGAAGGATAATATTTTTTGAAAGAATAGAGACAGTCATGGCGCGCCTTCGGCGCGCCATGTTTGTTTTTGTAGATATTTGAACTAAAGAAGTCATTATGCATGGTGTATTTGTACTGTATAAAAATGTAAGCAAAAAAGTTGTATTTTTATTTCTGAACTAATAAATTCAGATTATGAATAACAAATATTTAACCATATTTTTAATTATCTTATTTATAAAAATAAACGATATGAACTCACAGTCAAATCTAAAATTACTAGATATTCAACTTGCAAATTATGATTATGGCTATACCAGTAAAACACTGACTTTTGAAAGCCAAAATCAGACATTGGAAATGTCATATATTTATGAAAAGCCTGATAATTTCAATGGTCAGCATGTCATGCTTTTGCATGGGAAAAATTTCAACGGTGCATACTGGCAAACAACTATTCAAGCACTTTTAAAAGAAGGATTCGCTGTAGTCGTTCCAGATCAGATTGGTTTTGGAAAATCAACCAAGCCTTTACATTTTCAATATACTTTTCAAGAATTAGCAAAAAACACCAAGCTCATTTTAGAACATGAACATATAGATAAGATTTCCGTACTGGGACATTCTATGGGAGGTATGCTTGCGACTAGGTTTACGTTAATGTATCCTGAAACAGTAGATAAATTTATTATGGAAAATCCAATTGGCTTGGAGGACTGGAAACTGAAAGTGCCTTATCGGCCTATCAATTTTTGGTATGCTAATGAATTAAAAGCAAATTATGAGTCACTGAAAAATTATCAATTAGTAAGTTATTATGATAATCATTGGAAACCGGAATATGATGAATGGGTAAATATTTTAGCCGGTTGGACACTTAATTCACAATATCCGTTAATTGCCTGGAACAATGCGCTTACATTTGAGATGATTTTCACACAACCTGTAGTTTACGAATTTCCTAATATCAAAAATAAGACGCTGCTGATTATTGGCACACGTGACCGGACTGCCATGGCAACATTTTTAGTTTCTAAAGAAGTAGCATCGACAATGGGGCGATATGATTTGCTGGGTAAATCCACACAAAAAGCTATAGCTGGCAGTAAACTTGTAGAAATTCCGGGTGTAGGGCATCTCCCGCATATTGAAGCATTCGATAAATTTATACAACCACTTATTGATTTTTTAGAAGGCAAGAATTAATTTATCAGGCTAATTTCTAAATTCTGAATTTCCCATATTCTATTTTCTTTAAAAGAGCAGCATCTAAGATTTCATAGTGTTTATTATTTAGTAAATAAACTTCTTCCTGCATTAAATTTGGTCGGTATGCTTCTTGCTTAAGTTGCTGTTTTTTATGCTTGAATGTATCTGTTTTATCAACTGTTGAACTAAAACGCAGGAATACCGGTATTGCATAAGCCGGCAGTTGCTTTGCCAATTGCTGATAAAAATGTTCTAAATTAAACTCAGCAGCAACATTGTCCTTTAGTATCAGATTTGCCATTCCTGCTTTTCCATTGTAGTTAGGTATTTCTACACCATACACCGTACATTCGGCAATGCCCTCAAATTGATTAATAATACCTTCTACTTCTTGCGTAGAAACGTTCTCCCCTTTCCATCGGAAAGTATCTCCTAAGCGATCTACAAACTGCGTATGTCCGAAACCCAAATCGCGAACTAAATCATTGGTATTAAACCATGCATCGCCTTGTTTAAAAACATTACGCAAAATAGTCTTTTCAGTTTTTGCATTTTCTGTATAACCATCGTAAGGATAGCGTTTAGAGATTTCGCCTAACAACAAACCAGTACCGCCCTTTTTTACTTTTTTATGAAAACCTCTTTTGTCCAAAACCGGCACTTCGTTTTCCGCATCATATTCTATGATAGCATATTCGGTATTGGAAAATCCCATTGTGTTGTCTAAATTAAAGACATTGAAAAACGCAATATTGCCTTCACTCGATCCGTAAAACTCTGCTATTTGTTCTATACCAAATCTCATTTTAAATGCATTCCAGATATCCGGTCGCAAGCCGTTGCCAATCATTTTTATTAAGGTATTATTTTTTTCGAGGGGCGAAACAGATGCGTTTAGTAAGTATTTACACATTTCACCGACATAGGCAAAAGCAGTGGCGCGATATTGTTTTATATCTTGCCAAAAATCTGAAACACTGAATTTATTTTTTATTACAATGGAAGCACCTCCTGCAATAACCGATGACCAGCATACTACCATAGCTGTAGCATGATAGAAAGGCAAAGGCACATAGAGAATATCGGTGGATGTCAAACGCAAATTGACCAAACCAAAAGCGGCATAGCCTTTTATCCATCTGCCATGACTAATCACGGAGGCTTTGGGCAATCCGGTAGTGCCGGAAGTATAAATATACAAACATGCATCTTTAGCAGTTACACGTTCAGAAGCCTGTGGTTCATGTTCAAAATAAGTATGTGCATAACTGTCAAAAACTGGTAAGCTGTTTTTTTTCGGATGATATGCCGGATGCTTAATGCTGTATGCAGGTATATCATGCAAACTTTTATCTTGTGCAATATCATTGAAATGAGACAATAATTCATCGCCAATTAAAATCAGTTTAGCTTTGGATAACTGAAAACTGTGTAACAATGTCTGATTGCGTTGAGATGTATTAATTAATGCTGTAACAGCACCAATTTTTGCAAGTGCCATCGGAATAGCTAATATTTCAGGTCGATTTTCAATTAACAAAGCAACCACATCACCTTTGCGTATGCCTATTGAAGTAAACTGATGCGCTAAGCGATTTACCCATAAATTAAAAGCAGTATAAGTCCATGTTTTATGGTGATAACGCAAACAAATATGATGCGGAAACCGGTTGGCTGCATCTCGCAAGAAAGTACCGAATGAAATTTCAGTATCGGGCTGAATAGTATAATTGTAAAAAAGAGCTGTGGCAAACTTTGGAATATCTTTTGTTAAACCGGGTAGTTTCGAGATAATTTCAAAAAGACTGATATTTTTTTTTGCCGGAGAAAGTTTGCTCATTGCCTGTACTTTTTTACTTTAATTCAGAAGATGATTTATTCAAAATTCTTCTTGCTATAATTAATTGCTGGATTTGCTGAGTGCCTTCAAAAATATCCAGAATTTTTGAATCTCTCGACCATTTCTCCAATAACTCATCATACGAATAACCGAGTGTACCGCACAACTCCACACATTTTAAGGTAAGTTCATTCGTGATGCGGGCAGCCTTTGCTTTGCATATAGATGCTTCAAGTGTATTGGGCATTTTATTATCTGCCATCCAAGCTGCTTTTAAAGTAAGTAACCTCGCAGCTTCATAATCGGCTTCCATGCGATATAGTATAGCTTCTGCCGCTTTTACATTATTTATGGGTGTTTTGTAATCTAAATTAACTTTATCCACCAGCAACTCTTTTGTGCGTTCTAATGCGGCTTCTGCTACACCGTTAGCCATGGACGCCACAAAAGGACGTGTGTTATCGAATGTTTCCATCACACCGCCAAACCCTTTTTTGATATCAATATCCGGACTTCCCAACAGATTTGCAGCCGGTACTTTGCATTCCGTAAAAACAATTGCGGCGGTGTCAGATGCTTTGATGCCCAGTTTCTTTTCTAAACGCACCACTTCCATACCCGGAGTTCCTTT
>DAOQII010000246.1:0-3861 GCA_035339455.1 Chitinophagales bacterium | reverse complement strand
CCTGGTTTGGGACCAGGAGGTCGTTGGTTCGAATCCAGCCATCCCGACTAACCAAAGCAAGTCCATCAGTAATGATGGACTTTTTTATTTTGAACAAAAATGAGTTTTCCAGGCTGATAAAACAGAAAGCCTCGCAATTAGGCTTTACGGCTTGCGGTATTGCCAAATCCGGATTCTTGGATGAGGATGCACCCCGGTTAGAAAACTGGCTAAGCAATAATCTGCATGGCGAAATGAAGTTTATGGAAAATCATTTCGATAAAAGATTAAACCCAAGTTTGTTAGTTGATAATGCAAAGTCAGTCATTTCCTTGAGCTATAACTATTACTCCGGTAAAAAACAACTTGCAGATGCACCGAAAATTTCCAAGTATGCCTTTGGAGAAGATTATCATCATGTGGTAAAAGACAAATTGAAAATCTTGTATGCATATATGCAGGAAATATATGGCGAATTTCATGGCCGTTTGTTTGTTGATTCGGCGCCGGTAATGGAAAGGAGCTGGGCACAAAAATCGGGTATTGGCTGGATAGGAAAACACAGTTTACTCATTCAAAAAGCGAGAGGTTCTTTTTTCTTTTTAGCTGAAATTATTTGTGATATCGAACTGGAATACGATGAACCCTTTCATACCGACCACTGTGGCAATTGCACCGCTTGTATGGATGCTTGTCCTACAGAGGCTATTATAACAGATAAAGTAGTAGATGCGTCCAAGTGTATTTCATATTTAACCATAGAACTGAAAGGAGATTTGCCAATTGCATTTCAAGATAAATTGGAAGACTGGATGTTTGGTTGTGATATCTGTCAGGATGTTTGTCCGTGGAATCGTTTTGCCATACAACACCAAGAAGAAAAATTTGAACCACAAGAGCTACTACTCAAAATGAACAGAAAAGAATGGACGGATTTAAAAGAAGAAACTTATAATCTGTTATTTCAGAAATCAGCGGTAAAAAGAACAAAATATTTAGGATTAAAACGGAATATTGACTTTGTGAATAAAGCTTATTTTCGATGACAACATTCTGCTTCAGTTCCTTCTGCAGATTTTTCTAATTTAGGAGATAAGTAGGGAACGCCTAAGTTTAACCCGCGCAAAATTAAAATCACAGCCATCGCTGAAATAAAAACAGGAATGAGTTTTTGAATGCGCAAACGCCAATTGAAAGAAATAGATTTTCCTACAAAAACAATAAAACTCATCATCGGTAAAGTTCCGAGTCCGAAAAATGCCATGATTAAAATACTTCCCGAAAGTGAACCGGCGGCTAATGCTGTTGCAATAGCAACATAGACCAAACCACATGGCAGAAAACCGTTGAGTACGCCTATAATTAATAGTGAAATAGCATCATCGTTTTTAATATATCGTGCAATGTTTTTCTTAATAAAGGCATTGAATTTATTATACAATGGTAACGGGATATTAACTTTTGGAAGCAAGTAAATCTTGATGACTGCCAGTAATATCAGTACGCCCAAAACAATAGAAAAATACTGCTGACCTTTGCCAATGAATAATTTTTTACCGAGTAATCCAAATATTAATCCCAAGAAAGAATAGGTAAATACTCTGCCCAGGTTATATGACAAACTCAAAAAAAATCGATTCCATTTATTGTCAGTATGAATGGGTAATGCCAATGCTAATGGCCCGCACATGCCTGCACAATGGAAACTACCCATTAACCCGATAAGAAAACCTGTGGTAATACTGCTAATCATGGAAGAACGGTATAACTGTCTTCGTAATAGTAGTCCGTGTTATTGGCTTTCCATCGCAGTTTTACCTTATATAATCCGGAAGCCAAGCCTGCTTTTGGTATGAGTTGCTGAGCTGATGACGTATTTATTTTAAAAGCACGGTCTTTCTTCTGATCATCCAAACGAATAAAACGCAAATCACCTGAAGCCGCTACGCTTGAGAATTCGTGTGGCAAAACAACAACGATATTTGCTGAGCTGTCTCTCATTACCGGGTGTGTACTCAATGCTTTGGCATTCTTGGTAGCATCCAAAACAGATTGAAATTTCAATTCCTCTGCGTAATAGTCTTTATCTTCAAGTTCTACTTTATATGTATTGGCTTTGTAAATCATAAATACGATGCCCAGTACAAAAACAACGTAAAGAATTAAAATGCGATATCCCCAGCTCATAGCATAAATTTACATCATTGGCCCGATAAAGGAAGCCTTAATTGTTCTTATTTTTTTATCTCCGTGATATACACCAATCAATACTTTTGTCTTATATCCGTTGAGGTCTTTTCTCGCTAAATGTATAATTAAAGTAGCATTGGTTATATCAGCCTTTTTCAAAACTATATCATTTCCACCCACAACTTCCAGCTTGCCATCCATATTTTCCAATTTCAGAGTAACCGGATATTGTTTTTCCAGTTTGTTTAAAAATCGTAAATTGTACAGGTTGCTTAATTTGCCGTCTGCTTCAATATTATATAACTGTCCTGCGGCACGAGCCACATTTACGTCCAAGTCCTTTCTTGTTAATAATAAGACAAACATGGCAATACTCAGTATGGCAAGTACAACACTGTATGCTTTTACTTTATTGGTAAAATGCCATTTTTCGCCGGATGCAATTTCATTTTCAGATGCATAGCGAATTAATCCTTTAGGCAAATGTACTTTTTCCATCATTTCATCACATGCATCAATGCATGCCGTACAACCCACACATTCCATTTGTAAACCGTCTCTGATATCAATTCCGGTAGGACAAACATGAACACAGTGTTTACAATCAATACAATCTCCGATAGTGCGTTCTGCTTTTTTATTGATTTTACCTCTGGGTTCACCGCGTTTGTAATCATAAGCAATCTGCATAGTATCTTTATCAAATAAGGTTCCTTGTAAACGACCATAAGGACAAATGGTAGTACACACGATATCCCGGACAAAAGCAAATACAAAATAAAAGAACAAACTGAATACTCCTATTCCGATGAGTAAAGAAATATGATCAGCAGGATGTTTCATATAATCCCATAGTTTTTCTACTCCGAAAATATATGATAAAAATATGTTTGAAATTAAAACAGTAACAATAAGAAATAAGACATGTTTGGTTATCTTTTTCGCAATTTTAGACCCCGACCAAGGTGCATTGTTTAAAAGTCGCTGCGAAGCGGGATTTCCTTCCACCATCCATTCGATTGGGCGGTAAATGAATTCCATGAAAATCGTTTGCGGACATACCCAACCACAAAACAAACGCCCATAAATAACTGTAAAGAGTGCAATAAACATGATAAATGCAATCATGCCAATGGCAAAAATGTAGAAATCCTGAGGCCAGAATATTTTTGAAAACAAGATAAAGCGCCCTTCAGGTAAATTGATTTGCACGAAGGGCATTCCGTTTACTTTAATAAATGGAAGTATAATCAATGTTGCCACATAAATAAAGACAACTATTTTTCGGTAGGTATAAAATTTACCTGACGGTTTTGATGCATATACCCATTTGCGTTCTCCTTTCTCACTTACCGTACTAATTCTGTCTCTGTAGGTTTCTGCATGTTCTAATTCATTTAAGTCCATTTTGCAATTATTTAAGCGTTTAATTTAGCAATACTATTTCAATAAAAAAACCACATAACACACTCTTACGATATGTACAACATAAAGATAAGGGGTTATGTGGTTTAGTTATAATTTCTGTTAACTACTTAGCAGCAGTAACTGAATCTTTAGCAGGTTCAGCCGCTTTATCAGCACCGGCAGCAGCTGTAGGTGCACCAGCATCAGAGCATTCTGTACCTTGTTTTTCTTTAGCTCCCGGAGGATTAGTGCCTTGCAATGTTTTCACATAAGAGGCTACATCCT
>DAOQII010000245.1:0-3880 GCA_035339455.1 Chitinophagales bacterium | reverse complement strand
AATCCCTTTTTCTTCCACCACGATATTATCATGATGTACATGTAACATGTTGATGATACGGTCATAGCCGATTACACCTTCACTGACTCCGGTATAAAAGGAATCCCGATTGAGGTAATCCATTCTGTCCATATCAAGCTGACCGCTTACTAACTGGTGCAGAAATTTTTTGGGATAAGTATTTTTAAAGATGGCAATAGCCATTTCTATCGGCTCAGTTGCTATCATTTTTAGCTTGTCCATTAACAAGATAGAAATATCCTCGTGATGGTAATTTTTCAGCAAAATACCTTCCAGCGCATGCGAAAAAGGCCCATGACCCAAGTCGTGCAATAAAATAGCCAGTATGGCAGCTTGAGATTCTTGTTCAGTAATTTGGATACCTTTTGATTTTAAAACTTCCAGACTACGATGCATAAGATGCATGGCACCGAGTGAATGATGAAAACGGGTATGCGTTGCCCCCGGATAAACCATCGAACTCATCCCTAATTGTTGAATTCTGCGCAGCCGTTGAAAATAAGGGTGTTCGATAACATCAAAAACAATCTCATAGGGGATAGTTATAAAACCATAAACAGGGTCATTAAATATTTTGCGTTTATTCATTGTTGGTGATTGGTGTTTGGTGATTAGTCATTAGTGATAGGTCATTAGAGATTGGTTATTAGTAATTGGGCATTGGTAGATTGGTGGATTGGTTATTGGTTATTAGAGATTGGTTCTCATGCTACTCAATACTCAAATCTTATATCTTAATACTCTCTACTTACTACTCTCGTCTTTATTCCCGGCTCTTGCTACTCATATCTCAATACTCTCTACCTATTACTCTCGTCTTGGTTCTTGACTCTTAATTCTATATTCTAGTAAAATTAAATCTGCATTTTTGGATAATTTCACATTTAATAAAGAATAAAATTACTTAATTTGTCCGGAAATCAGCTAGGTAATAAATAAATTACAAAGGCATGATTTTTAAATAAACATAAAGTTCAATAATTATATAAAAATGAGCGAAATCAAAATACTTTGGGCAGATGATGAAATAGAATTGCTAAAACCGCAAATCCTGTTTTTGGAAGAAAAAGGTTATATCGTTGATCCCGTAAGCAACGGACATGATGCTTTAGATAAATTTAAATCCGAACATTATGATTTGATATTCTTAGATGAACACATGCCCGGCATCTCCGGGTTGGAAACTTTATCTCGTATCAAAACGATAAGTAAGGATACGCCCATCGTGATGATTACAAAGAATGAAGAAGAGAATATTATGGAAGAGGCTATCGGTTCTCAAATAGCAGATTACCTGATAAAACCGGTACGCCCGAATCAAATCCTGATGTCGGTAAAGAAGCTGACAGAAAACAAAAAACTGGTTTCTGAAAAAACGATGGTAAATTATCGTCAGGAGTTTCAAAATATCATGTTGGAGCTCAATAACGTGAATACACACGAGGAATGGGCTGAATTATACAAAAAACTGATTTATTGGGAACTTGAACTTGACCACGCCAACAACACAGATATGAAAGGCATACTAGATATGCAAAAAAGTGAAGCCAACAAGGAATTTTTCAAGTTTATTTCTAAAAACTACCTCAAATGGATAAAAGACTTAAACAACACTGCAACGCCAACTTTGTCTGCCACACTTATAAAGAATAAGCTATTACCACATCTGCAACAAGATACCACTACGTTTTTTATTCTGATTGACAATTTGCGTTATGACCATTTCCGTGTAATTGAGTCGCTGATTAAACAAGATTTCAAAAAAGTAAGTGAAGAACATTTTTTTTCGATTTTACCTACCACTACCCAATACTCTCGCAATGCTATTTTTTCGGGATTAATGCCCCTCGAAATTGATAAAAAATATCCCGACAGATGGTTTTATGACGATGAAAATATGGGCAAAAATCTGAGCGAGGAATTCTTCTTAAATGAACAGTTGCAACGCCTGGGATTTACAGGAAAAACGAGTTATACTAAAATCACGACGAATAAAGATGGCAAGTCATTAGAAGACAATATGCTCAATTTAATGCATAACAGTTTAAATGTAATCGTCTATAATTTTGTAGATATGCTATCGCATGCGCGCACGGAAATGGAAGTTCTGAAAGAATTAGCCGGAGACGAATCGGCTTATCGTTCACTCACCTTATCCTGGTTTGATCATTCTCCTTTATTGAATGCCATACAAAAAATAAAAGATAAAAAAGTGCGGTTGATTTTCACCTCTGACCATGGCACGATACGCGTTCAAAATCCTTCAAAAATAATTGGCGACAAAGCCACTACAACAAACTTGCGTTATAAAACCGGTAAAAACCTGAATTATAACGAGAAAGAAGTATTGGCCTTCCGCAATCCGGAAGAAGCCATGTTACCTAAGTCTAACGTGAGTTCTTCTTATGTTTTTGCCAAAGAAGATTACTATTTCTGTTACCCGAACAACTACAATCATTTTGTCAATTATTACAGAAACACTTTTCAGCACGGAGGTGTTTCCTTAGAAGAAATTATCGTTCCGGTTGCAGTTTATGAATCCAAGTAGAAAAATAATTATTTGTTTATTTTAAATCTATTTAAATCAGTTTTTGATTTATGATTAAACTTTTTGAAGCAGTAGACTTAGAAGGATATGATGAAGTGTCCGATTTTATCTTATCTTTTTTACCTCAAACCAATACATTTTGTTTTTATGGAGATTTAGGTGCAGGGAAAACAACATTAATTAAAACAATATGCAGCAAATTATCAGTTGTTGATACGGTTTCTTCTCCAACATATCCAATAATAAACGAATACACGACCAAGAATGGCGACACAATTTATCACCTCGATTTATATCGCTTGCAAAGTATCAACGAAGCTCGCCAGGCCGGGGTGGAAGAAGTATTATACTCTGATAAAACTTGCCTGATAGAGTGGCCTGATAATTTTGAAGAAATACTTCCAATACCACATCTTAAAATAAATATTGGTAAATTAGACGATGGAAAAAGATCAGTAGAAACAATACTGACAACCTGAACGAAAAGCGGGCAACATGGAAGCTATAAAAGGCAATATCAAAACAGAATATGCACTCTATCCGAAAGAAGTGCTTGCAGAATTAGAACAGTCTAAAAAATCCTTGTTTTTAGGAATACCTAAAGAAAATGATTATCAAGAAAAACGAGTGCCACTTACACCAAACTCTGTAGCGGCACTTATAAATTATGGATTTCGGGTGGCTATTGAAAAAGATGCCGGAACTGCCAGCCATTTTTCTGATGAAGAATATGTACGAGCCGGTGCAGATGTAGTGTATACTAAAGAAGATGTATATAAGGCAGATATCATCGTGAAATCCGGTCCTTTAAGTCCGAACGACATCACGCTCTTGCATCCCGGGCAAATGATTTTCTCTCCTATTTTATTGCCAACGCAAACCAAAAGCATGGTAAAAAGCATGATGGAAAAACGCATCACGGCTATTGCTTTCGAATATGTAAAAGGCGACTATGGTACTTACCCGTTCATGCGCAGCATGAGTGAAATAGCAGGGAATTATGCCATTACTATAGCAGCCCGTTATTTGAGCAACGAATATGGAAAAGGAATTTTGTTGGGTGGTATTGCAGGTCAGCCTCCTGCCAGGGTAGTTATACTCGGAGCGGGTACAGTCGGCGAATCTGCAGCAAAAAGTGCCTTGGCGTTAGGGGCGAGTGTGCAGGTATTTGATGATAATATTTATAGACTGTCGCGTTTACAAAATGATTTGGGGTTAAAAATTTACACGTCCGTTTTAGACCCAATTAATATGGCCAAAAATATTGAAAGAGCCGATGTCGTTATTGGCGCAATGAAACCTAAAAACGGC
>DAOQII010000244.1:0-3916 GCA_035339455.1 Chitinophagales bacterium | reverse complement strand
TTGCCGGTAGAGCTCACGTCCTTCACGGGCTATAATGATGGTCAGATAAATGTGTTAGATTGGATAACGGCATCTGAAATAAATACGTCTAAATTTGAAGTAGAGAAGTCGACAGATGGTTATAGTTTTAGCTACTTGGGAGAAAGACCTGCCGCGGGTAACAGCACCATGCCACGTACGTATCAACTCGTTGATAATAATCCGGTAATCGGGAATAATTATTACAGACTAAAAATGATAGATATTGACGGCACGTATGACTATTCCGATAAAATATTGATAAAAGTGGCTGACTTGCAAACCAATGAAGGTATTGTAAATATTTATCCAAATCCGACAAAAGGAGAAGTAAATATAGTATATCAGGCTGCTGCTGATCATAGTGCTATGTTGACGATATTTAATACTATCGGTCAGTTGATGACGGATAATAGCTATCAAATGAAAGCAGGAGTCAATACCATTACCATTTCTGCAACCGATTACGCAAAAGGATTGTATATTATAAATTTGCAAAACACAGATGCCGGCATTAAATACCAGTCGAAATTTGTGAAAGAATAATAAGCCTGAAACAGAAAAAAATCCCGACTTATTCGTCGGGATTTTTTATTTTTATCCCAATGAGATTTTTTTTAGGAATATTACTTGTTTTTGCTTTTCAAGTTGTCATGGCACAAGATTCTTCTTTAGTTGTACAGCAGACAAGCAAACCTAAAAAAATAAAATACGATTTTTCCAGAGTGCACTTCATGATAGGAATGGATTACGGATATATCTCACCGATTATTACCGAAAGAGATCGTTTTAATGACAGCTATTATCCCGTTTTGGATTCAGCTCCTGTATGGGTAAACAGAAATACCACTACCAATTTCTATACGACAAACAAAATTGGTAATATTCAGTTTTGGCTGTCCGGTAATTTCTGGAATAACCTGTATATCGGAATGAGTTATCAGTTTTTTACGATTAAACAATACAAGAAAGATAAGAATATGGGAAATCTGTTGTCAACCAGAAGCTCCATGTTTTTTCTTGTATCTGCCAGATTTTCTTATGTTTTCGAATTGCTGAAAAATAAATGCCTGCAAATTGAACCTGCTTTGAAAATCGGAGGATATACGGCCGACGATTATTATGACAGAGGTTTGGGGAAGAAATTTTATATGGGTGCAGATGTAAGAATACGTTATCTGATAAAAAAGAAATTTGGCTTTAGTCTGGGTATGGATTATGACTATATACGTTATAAACGCAGTGGTACAAATGCATTATTTCAACAAGATTATAACCAGAAAACCACATTTAATAATTTGCATTTTAACGTGGGAATTTGCGGAAATATTACGATAAATACACGTAAAAAATAATGTCAACACGGATTTCGTTTCTTAAAGTATTTACAGTTGTCATTGTTGCACTGCTGAGTATATTAGTTCTTTCATTAAATCATACTTTACGCGTACCATCTATATTTGATGGCAAATTATATACACAGTTAGAAATTAAAAAAGCACAAAAACCATTTTATATTCCGGAAGCAGCCATTGATTTACCACCGTTGAGTAATTGGGCTGACAGCAGCATAGCACAGCAATACGGCTATATTGACTTATTGCTGAAAAATAGCAATACCACTTCTTTTCTTGTGCTTCGCAATGATACCCTCATTTTTAAACGATACCTTAACGGTGTAAAAGAAGGGGATGTTACCCAGCTTTTTTCTGTAACGAAAGTATTTGTAACAGCCATGGCTGGTATTGCAGTGAAAGAAAAGTATTTTGAAAGTGTTGAAGATCCGGTTACAAAATATTTGAAAAAACTGCAGGAGCAAGAATTTAATAAATTGACACTTTTACAACTGATGCAGATGCAATCGGGCTTAAATTATGATGAATATGGACAATGGTATAAAACACTGGCATTTTATTATGAACCTAATCTGACCAATGCCATACAACACGCCAAATTTATAAAGCAGCCCGGTACGGAATACAAATACAAATCCATCGATACGCAGATTTTAGGTGAATGTATCAATGCAGCAATTGGCAAACACAAAAAAATCACGGATTACTTTTACGATGAAATCTGGAATAAAATAGGCGCTCAAGATTCCGCATCGTGGAGTTTGGATAGCAAAATTCATCGCTCCCCAAAATATTATGGAGGTTTGAATATGTCGGCACGTGATTTGGCTAAATTCGGGATGATGGTTGCGCACAACGGTAAATTCAAAAATAAACAAGTACTGCCTAAAAATTGGTTTCATTACTGTGATAATACTTTACACCGAAGCAGTGAAGAAGAAAAATATTGCATGGGTTGGTATTATGCACATGACGATGATAGTTCAAATGTCTATTATGCAGCCGGTTTCGGAGGGCAGATTATGTTGATAAATGAAACGAAAAATGTGATTGTCATCCGGCTGGGCACCGACAGGGGAGGAGTTTCCTGGTACTCTATGATGAAAAAACTTTCAGAAATCATTTGAAATTGCGCACAATACTGACTACAGAACATAAATATTGTTTTAAAAATAGTTAATTACCGGATTAATCCATAGGAAACCCTTATTTTTGTGGCTCAATTGAAAAAATGAAACATTACTACTTATTTCTTCTTTCTTTCGTTTGCTTGAGCACTGCATCATTTGCTCAAAAAACGACGACGGTAAAGCCTAAAACTACAAAGGCACCCACAAAGCCGGTGACGGTAAAGCCTCCAATTAATCCGTTTAAAACAAAATTCGATTCTATTTCCTATTTTATAGGCATACAGATTGGAAACGATATGAAAAATAACGGAGCGACAGAATTGCAACCTTCGCAAATCAGCAAAGGGATAAAAGATGCCATGTCCGGTACAAAACCTCAATTAGACATGCAGGCTACGATGATGTTGGCGCAAAATTATTTCATGCAAAAACAGCAAGAAAAAGCAATGATGAAAATGTTGCAAAATCAGCAGTTCTTTGCACAAAACGCAACCCGTCCCGGAGTAAAAACGACTGCCAGTGGCTTGCAATATGAAATACTGAAAGATACAGCAGGGCCTAAACCGCTTGCTACTGATATGGTAAAAGTGCATTATCACGGAACATTTTTAGACGGCAAAGTATTTGACAGCTCTGTAGAAAGAGGACAACCTGCACAATTCCCGTTAAACGGTGTTATCCCGGGTTGGACTGAAGGATTGCAGTTAATGTCTGTCGGTTCAAAATACAGACTGTATGTGCCTGCTAAATTAGCCTATGGTGAACAAGGCATGCCCGAAGGTGGAATTGGACCCAACGAACCTTTGATTTTTGATGTGCAATTACTTGATATTGTAAAACAACAACCACAACAGCAACCCGATATTCAGGTTGTGCCGCAAACACCGACTAATTTACCAAGTGGAGGACAATAAATTTTTAAATATTATTAATAAATCAATGAAAAAAACAGTATTTATCGTATCGTGTGCCATCGTCGTATTGATGGCATCATGCAACACCGGTAGTAATGGAAATGTACACGCCGGAAAAATTAAAAAAGATGTAGACTCTGCGTCATACACTATTGGTGTGGTTTTAGGAAAAAACCTGCGCAATGGCGAAGTGGATAGTACTTTTAATCTTGACCTGATTTATAAAGGAATTTATGACGAACTGAACAGCAAAAAATTAGCAATTCCTTTTGACCAAAGTACTAGCTTAATGCAAGTACAGCGTTTTGTAGCTGACAGAAATCTGGTAAGCGGAAAGAAATTTTTGGATGAAATGGCTAAGAAATCAGGGGTTAAAAAAACAGCCAGTGGCTTGGAATATGAAGTAATAAAAGAAGGTACTGGCGAAAAACCGGTGGAAAGCAGTATCGTGAAAGTACATTACAAAGGCACTTTCCCAGATGGAACTGAATTTGATAAC
>DAOQII010000243.1:0-3919 GCA_035339455.1 Chitinophagales bacterium | reverse complement strand
TTTCATCAACTGCACTGGTGGTTACTGCCGGAATAGCAGAAATTGCTGCAGGATCTATTGCGATGGGTTTAGGCGGTTATTTGGCAGGACAAACTGAAATAGACCATTATGGCACCGAAGAAAAGCGGGAATATTATGAAGTTGATAATCTTAGAGAAAAAGAAATTGGAGAAACCGAAGATATCTTCCGCTCCATGGGCTTGAGTGAGAACACTATAAAATATGCCGTGCATGAATTAGCTGAAGATAAAGACAAGTGGGTAAAGTTTATGATGAAATATGAATTGGGGTTGGAAGAACCGGATCCGAAACGTGCCAGAAAATCGGCATTTACTATAGGCATATCTTATATCATAGGCGGATTAGTGCCCCTCGTTCCTTATTTCTTTTTTGAAGACCCCAAACAAGGGTTGGTCTATTCTGCCATTATCACCTTAATCAGCTTGTTTGTTTTTGGTTATTTTAAGTCAAAACTAACCGGACAGCCGCTATTCAAAGGAGCATTAAAAGTAACAGCTATTGGTGCGGTAGCAGCAGGGACAGCTTATTTAGTTGCGAAATTGATAGGTGGATAAGACTTAATATTGATGTAAAACTTAAGCATTAAATTGTTTCCTAAGTATATTGTACAAAATTTCTAAGGTAAAAGGTTTTGGTAAAAAACCGGAATAACCGAAGGCAATAAATTCATCTTCCTGATTGCTGACTAAGCTTGCCGTGCTGGCAATGACTTTGGTTTTTTTGTGTTTTTTAAGTTTGCGAATTTCGGTAAGTGCTTCAAATCCATTCATTTCAGGCATGTCAAGATCCATAATAATGAGGTCTATATCTGAAGTTGTCTTACAGAAATCCAATGCCAGACTGCCATTTTCTGCTTCGCTGATGCGGACTGTAGGATTAAATAGCCGCAGCGTTTCTTTAAACACAAAACGGTTGTCTTCAAAGTCATCGGCAATAAGAATGTGTTTGTCGGCTAAGAATGAAGTATCCTCAAAGGGCTGTATTGTACTTGCCTTAGTTTGTTGAATCTTAGCCTTTTGAAATGGTAACTCAATACAAAAACATGTACCCTCATTTACTTTGCTTTTTATGCTGATTTGTCCATTCATCATTTCTACCAGTTTCTTACAAATAGCCAAGCCCAAACCTGTTCCTTTATATTTCTTTTGTACTTGCGTTCGTACTTGCTCGTATTGATCAAAGATGGTTGGCAGTTTATCTTTAGGTATGCCAATTCCGGTGTCATGAATCTGTAGAAAGAGCGTGTTCTTGTTTTTTATCTTTGCCTGAAAATGAATCTCTCCTTTAGCCGTAAATTTTATGGAATTGGAAATCAGATTAGTAATGATTTGGGTAAGTCGGAGTGCATCTGAATAAATGGGAAATGTCAGCTTATTGTCTAACGTGTAGAATAGTTTTAGGTTTTTGTCTTTAGCAGGCTGCAACATCGTTTGATATATATTCTCGAAAACATCCTGCAGCACAACAGGTTCATATTCTATTTCTAACTTTCCGGCCTCTATTTTCGAGATATCTAAAATATCGTTGATGATACCCAGCAAATTTTCTCCACTGCGTCTTAGCGTGTCCAGGTATTTGATATGTTCCGGTTTAGGGTGGTCGTTTTGCATCAGAGCAGTTGTCGATAAAATAATATTCATCGGTGTGCGTATCTCGTGCGAGATGGTAGCAATAAACAAACTTTTAGCTTGTGCAGTTTCTTCGGCAATATGCTGTTCTCTTCTGGCATCATTCAACCCGATTTTTGCTTGCAGTTTGTTGTTTTCGTCTGAAAATCCTTGTTCAATCAAGGTCATGCGTGCTTCATAGAAATCGCGAGCGTGCTTAAGTGCATTCTTGTAATCGCCTTTTGTTTCGTAAACCAGAGAAAGATATTCGTTGATAACCGCCTTTACTATAGGTTTTTCCCTGATTTCTTTTGATTTTATTGATTCTGAAAGTAAAGAAAGCGCGGTGTCGTAATTGCCTAACTCGTAATGCATAATACCATAGCTTTTGGTAATATCCATAAACATGATATTGCCATTTTCTTTGGATAGTTTATACCCTATTTTAAAGTATTTCTCTGCTTCGTCATATTTTTTCATCTTGCGAAGCAAAATGGCATAACTTACTTTTGCCCGAATTTCAAATACAGGCATCCGGATATGTTGTTCTTTCTGTATGGCACTTTTTAAATAGCGTTCGGCTTCTTCGAACTTATCTGCCCAATTAAAGCAATTACCCAATAAAATCTCAAACTCAACTATGCTCTTCATACTGCCCATTCTGACAGCAGTATTCAGCCCTTGCTGAAACAACTCCTGAGCTTTTGGGTACTGCCAAACTGCCTGTTGCATGGTACCCATACGCTTCAGTTGCTCCAAATAGTTGTCCAATTCTTTGTTTTGCAAATATAAGTCAAGCGCAATGGAGTGGTGCTCAAATGCCTTAGCATATTCTTTCAGTTCGTAATAGGTGTCGCCAGTTTCTTTATGCATAGTGGCACAAGCGATGCTGTCTTTGTCTAAATTTTCAGCATCCAGTACTTTATTAAACAGTTGTAAAGATTTCAGATATTTTTTTTGCTCGCGGAGGCTGATGGCTTTTTCCGTTAATGCAGTTAAGTCCGGTAAGCTTATTTTCTTAGAGTGGGCAGTCATCTTAATTTTTACAATAGATTGCTGTATAAATCTAAACAATTATTCTTAAATTTATATGCTACTAAATACGAAACTAACTATGATAAATTCTATAATTGTGGAAGATGAACCCATCTTTCAGGAAGTCTTGCATAAGGCTATCAAAGCCAGTGGTCTTCCGGTGAAGGTTTGCGGAATTTGTAATTCCAAACGCGATGCCAAAAAGCTGCTAGCTGAACATAAGCCACAACTTGTTTTTTTAGATGTAGAATTAGCCGACGGGAAAGGCATTGATTTGCTTGCGGAGCTTAATCCCGTTGAATTTGAAACCATATTTACCACCTCTCATGATAAATATGCAATTAATGCCATAAAAAATAATGCTGCTGATTACTTATTAAAACCTATTAAAGAGAAAGATTTAAAAACTGCATTACTGAAAGTACAAACCCGTTTGAATGAAAAGGAATCTCTGAAACAAATTGCACAAGTACAGACGTATTTAGAAAATCTAAAGACTAAAGAACAGCAGGATTATAAATTAATGGTAACGACCAAAGAAGGCGTACATCTGTTAAAGGTAAATGATATTATCAGACTGGAATCGGAGAGTAATTATTCCTTAGTCTATCTGGTAAATCATAAGAAATATATGGTGTCCAAAACATTAAAGTATTTTGAAGAGAAGTTGTTGCCCTACAATTTTATGCGCATTCATCAATCGCATTTGATAAATTTATTACACATGAAAGAAATAGACCATGCTGATAATATTTGTGTGATGAGTGATGGGGCTAAACTCGAAATATCCAAACGTAAAAAGAAAGATTTTATGGATTCGGTAAGTGGCAGTAAGACAACTATTGCGTAAGCAATTTTACAAGACAAGAACAATAATAAGAGAATTGGTTTTACACAATCTCATCACTTTAAAAAGAAAGTCGAGTCAAGATGGGATTCTTGAAAGTGAATGAATTATTTTAATAAAGCTGCTAAACCACTCACTACTAAGAGGCTGTTTAAATAGACGCTATTGGACTATTCCATCACAATTATCATCAATTCCATTACCAATAATTTCCGGAGAAGGTAGCACTTCTCCAATACATAAGCCCCAAGCTCCTGAAGCACAAGTTTGGGTGCCTGCTCTGCATTTACCCACTCCGGCAGTACCTGAAGGCCCTGAATAACAAGATCTGGTAAGGCTCTCATCAACTAGACCATTACAATTATCATCAATCCCATTACAAGTTTCTGCTACAGGACTTCCAGGCGTA
>DAOQII010000242.1:0-3924 GCA_035339455.1 Chitinophagales bacterium | reverse complement strand
TTGTGGTTGCTTTTATAATGCCTAAAGAGTTTAGATCGTTTGGAGAAAAATTTGCCAAGTTGGAGCCGGTACCTGTAAACCCGCCGGTATATGCATTAATTAAAGGTGCACTGGTGCTGTTTCCATCATAAACATATAAATAATCGGCATTGGTTTCCAGTTCTGAATTGGGGTCAAAAGATGCCCAAATGGCTTTTGAATTATCAGAAGGGCAATATATTTTTACATCATTAGAAAAATCTTGGTAATTAGCACCCGTTCCTCCGTTGTCTGTATAGACTAGGGAGCTACCACAGGTTACATTGTAAGTGTTATAAGAATCATTCAACACATTATCCGATATTGATAAAATGGATGCCGAAAATCCGTATGTATTCAGTGTTGGGTCAGATTTAAAGTTGATCGTAAGACATCTTCCGGTGGAAATAATCGTGCCGGGCTGCGGATAGTTGGGCGTGTTTCCTGTATAAGCACCTATTTGCGGAGATGAAGTATTCGGACCATCATAAAAAGTCAGATAATCATTTCCGGTTGTAGTCGTTCCTAATAATAATTGCTGATAGATGGTATTTGTTGGAAAAATAGCAGGATCAATAAAGTTGGTATAAAAATAGACGTGGTCATTTGTTTTTTCGCCACAATAGGTAACAGTATAATTTTCATTATTGGCATAAAATCCCTGGTTGGTTGCATCTACATAAGGACCGCCGCTGTCAAATAAATCCCGGTAGCACGTTGGAGAAGCATATACGGTCAGACCGTTGAGTTCATCCATTTCATCCAGTGTATTTGTTGTTCTGACAACCAAATTAAAATTTCCCAATTGGTTTTCACTTTCATCCCACATGCGTATCAGCAAAATATCACCGGGTACAACACCGGAAGTCAGTGCCACTTTTGTCATGTAGTTTGTTCCTGATTTATCGCGGCTGCATGCTATCTGCGTGTATGTTGCAAAATTGCAAGGGTTACTTACTTTATAAACAGCGCAAGCAATATCCGTTAAAGTGCCGGCAAATGTTTCTATCACTAAAGTATCTGCCGTTGATACCGGATTTTGTACTTGGTAATAAACCCATACATCACCACCAGCAGTCGGTGTTGTTACATAACCGCCATTACCACCCGAGCCTCCAGTACAAGATGCGGGAGTTGGTGCTGTATTGTCATTATTATCCGTGGAGGCAATGGTAATTGTATTGGTTAAACCATCTGCGCAAATGGGATATGTCAGACTGCATGGATTATTGTTATATACTTGGGCAAACAATGGCAAGACCTGCAAAATAAGCAAGATAAAGAGGAAGCGAATTTTATGCGTTTGCTTACTATTCATGCGTGGTATTGGTCGGGAGTGGTTTGGGGTTTAATAAATTCATATAGGCATTTTTCAGCACTTCAATTTTTGGAATCAGTGCTTTGAATTGCTGTTTTGCGAAGTTGCTGTTTTCCAAAAAATCCTTACAATAGAGTATATTTTGAGTAATTGCATTTGTCCAGTCTAATTTTTTCAGTTTATAATCTTGAATAAATTGCTGTAATGCTGCTATTTGCTGTTGTAATAATTTCAAATAGTCATCGGCATTGTGTTGGAGAGAAATGGCTTTTTTATAATCTGCTATGATGCAATCATACTGTGGATGTTTCAGGTTTTGGAAGAGCAGGCTTTTTGCACGCATTATATAAAGCTTAGCATTAAAAGAATCTGTTTGTAATAAAATAGAACTGTTTGTTTCTGCTGCATCATATTTTCCAAGGCTGAGCTCACACTGTGTGCGGTTACTTAATTGCTTTGTTGAATAGTCAGCAACAGGAACCGATTCATAAATAGCCAAGGCTTGTTTATAATAATCGGCTTGAAAGAATGAATCTGCTTTGGCTAAGACAGCAAAGGTATTTGCTTTTGCTTTGCCAGACAGAACAAATAAATAACATAAAAAATAAAAACAGGAAATTGTAAAAATTTTATCCATGTATTTTTATTAGATTCATAATAGACTGGAATAAAGATAGTAATACTTATTCAATATTTATATTATGGCACATTATTTTGTTTGAGGGTTTTACCCTCCTATTTTACTTTCTCAAAATAAAACGACTTGGCTTTTATTCGAAAGAAAGGTTCTTCAAAGAACGAAGAACTCGTGTATAGTCGCATCGTAAATTGCCTAATCAAATTATCGTCTTGTGTTTCTTTTTGTGTTTCGAAATCAATACTTTCTAGTTCCAAAGGTGGAATATGCCAGTGATCAGGAATAAAATAGTCTTTAGGCAAATTATGTTCCGTACATTTTTTAAAATAGAGTTCAATCGTATGAGGATAACAAACATCGAACATAGCATACATTACCAGCGTTTTCCCGTTTTTGTTTGCGCTGCTATTTTCGCGCATAGCTCGTTTATGTTCATCAGCCCAGTAATAATAAAACCCGCAACCAAAGATAAGTTCATTGATACTTTTTACCTGGTGTTTTAGTGAACCATAAGTCTGCACAAAATTTTATTCAAATCTAAAAAACTTAGCTAAAGTTGGCAAGTCAAATTACGCAATTCAGGGTATCTCAACCTTTAAAAAAAATGTTAGTTTTAGTTTATGAAGTTTGGTTGTTTTATTTTGATATTTCTATTATCATTTGCTCACGTTTCAAAAGCAGGAAATGATAAATTAGTTGCAAATATTGCCGATGAAATCTGTAAGTGTCTCACTTCAACACACGACAGTATAATTAAAAACACGGAATATACAACATGTGTAGTCGAGAAGGTATCTCCCTTTAAAAAAGCTATCATGAAAATTCTACGCAAATCCATGAAAGAGGCAATGAATGAAGATTCTTTTTCTGACCAGGAGATAGAAAACTTTAACAAGAAACTGGATGCTGCCTTATATAAAACTTGTCCCAACAAAGCAAAAGCATTTATAGATATCGTTGATTTACTTTCTGATGAATAAAAAAAAGCCGCACTTTTACATGCGGCTGATTATAAATTTTATTTCATTTATAGTTATTTGTTTATGATAAGTCGGGTAGGCGTAGGGCCTTCTATATTGTGAGCATCCCATGCTTTTTTTACAATTTCCTGTACACCAAAGTAAACATCCCAGTAATCTGCCTGCACGGTGTAAGGTTGTAAAACCAGTGTACACATACCATCCGCTACTTTTGCAACATTGACACTAGGCGCAGGATTCTTTAAAACTTTAGGATGAGTTAGCATGGTCTCAATGGCAACTTTACGCGCCTTGTCTATATCCTGTGAAGGTGCAATTGCCATATTCAAATCTACACGCAAATTGCCGTGGGTAGTATAATTGGTAATAATACCTGTGGACAAGGGCCCGTTTGGTATAATTACTGTCTTGTTGTCTGCCGTTAATATTGTAGTTGCGAATACGCCCATTTCAGTTACCGTACCTGCTACGGACTGAGCCTCTATTAAATCACCGACTTTAAAAGGCTTAAATATCAGCAGCATTACTCCACCAGCAAAATTGCCCAAAGAACCATTTAGCGCCGTGCCCAATGCCAAGCCGGCGCCGGCAAGAAGTGCCGCAAAAGAGGTAATATCTATTCCGATCATACCCGCGATGCTCAATAACAACAAGACAGTAAGCAATACCTTCACCAGAGAAACCAAAAAGCCCTGTAACGATTTGTCATATTGTTTTTTGTCCATGATTTTTCGTAATACACTGACAAGGCGACTAATAAGAAAAGAACCAATCAGATAAACCAGTATGGCGCCAATCAGTTTGGGTGCATACGAAATAGCCATATCTTTGATTTTAGCTAAAAAATCAAAACCGGCTTGTGTGGGAAGTTGTTGTAAAAGCATAAGGTAATTTTTTTTGTCTATTTTCAACAAAATTTATGCCGATTAAGTCGTTTTCAGTATTTTTTTTAAATTTAAATATTATAAATA
>DAOQII010000241.1:0-3947 GCA_035339455.1 Chitinophagales bacterium | reverse complement strand
AGACAATAAGGATAAAAAGGATAACAAAGACAACAAGGATAATAAAGATAAAAAGGTAGCTGAAAGCATGTTTTTTAATTGTTTTATGTAATGCTTCTATTGCCGTATTAATGGTGTGTTGTGAAATATTATAAGGCATTTTTATCGTATTCATATAACGGATGATTTCTTCATTTGCGAACAGCATACCCAAGCGGATATCTGCCATGCCCCATGCTTTTGAAAATGTATTGATGACCACTAAATTGGGATAATCCTGTAAGCTGTGCAGCCATGACACATTTCCTGCAAAATCCTGATAGGCTTCATCTACTACCACGATGCCTTTAAAATTTTCGAGAATAAATTTTATATCGTCACTGTTCAACAAATTGCCGGTTGGATTATTAGGTGAACAAAGAAAGATAATTTTACAATGCAGATGCGATTCAACGTATGCTTTAACTTTTGCACGTTCTAGCTGGAAGGTTTGAGGATGTAATAAGATTTCATCCACTTTGACATTCATTACATGTGATGCATGTTCATACATGGAGAAAGTAGGTGGAAATTGCAAAATGCTATCTTGTCCGGGTATGCAAAAACATTGTATTAGCACATTGATACATTCATCACTGCCATTACCCAAAAACAATTGCTCGATATATGCAGGATAGTGTTTTACTAATTCTGCTTTTAATTCCAGCTGCATGGGGTCGGGATAACGGTTATGAATTTCAGACGAAACTGAGCCCAAACTGTTTTCATTGGCATCTAAAAATATGCCTTCTTTGCCACTGTATTCCATTCGGGCAGATGAATAAGCTTTCATGTTTTTCACATGCGGGCAAACTAAATCGTGTATGTTTATCATGTGATAGTGAGTTGAGAGTATTAAGTATTAAGTATTAAGTATTAAGTATTAAGTATTAAGTATTAAGTATTAAGTAGAGAATAGGTGGTTATTGGTTATTGGTTATTGGTTATTGGTTATTAGTAATTGGTAATTTTTAATTGGTGGATTAAGTATTGAAAAAAATTTAAAATTTAAAATTCATCATTAAGCATTAAGCATTCATCCTTCATCGATTCTTATTCTTATAGAAACTGCATTCTTATGTGCATCTAAACCTTCTGCTGCTGCCATGATTTCAATCGTATTTGCCAGTTTTTCTAAGCCTTCTTTTGAAATTATCTGAAAAGTAATTTTTTTCACAAAGCTATCTAAAGATACACCACTGTATGCCGCAGCATAGCCATTAGTGGGTAAGGTATGGTTCGTTCCACTGGCATAATCTCCTGCACTTTCCGGTGAATAATGCCCGATAAAAACAGATCCGGCATTGATTACTTTTTCGGCTAAATCTTCTGCATTGCGGGTTTGCAAAATTAAATGCTCCGGTGCGTATTGATTGCTAAAGGTAATGGCATCCTCTAAATCATTTAACAAGACCATCCAGCTATTTTTTAATGCTTTTTCTGCAATAGCTTTACGAGGTAAATGCACCAGTTGTTTGTCTATTTCAAAATGCACCATATTCAAATGAGCTTCGCTGGTAGTAACAAAAATAACCTGGCTGTCTTCACCGTGCTCCGCTTGTGCCAATAAGTCGGCAGCAATAAAGTCAGGACGTGCTTCATCATCACCAATTATCAAAACTTCACTTGGCCCGGCCGGAATATCAATAGCCGTTCCCGAAACATTAACCAGTTGTTTGGCAATAGTAACATACTGATTACCGGGACCAAAAATTTTATGCACTTTAGGAATACTTTCCGTGCCGTAAGCCATAGCAGCTATTGCTTGTGCACCGCCTACTTTATAAATTTCATGAACACCGCATAATTCTGCAGCATATAAAATTGCAGGATGTATTTCTCCATTTTCATTGGGAGGAGAACATAAAATGACTTGACGACAACCTGCAATTTGTGCCGGAATAGCCAGCATTAGCACCGTAGAAAATAAAGGTGCACTTCCGCCGGGAATATAGATTCCTACACTTTCAATAGGTACGCTTTTTCGCCAGCACTCAACGCCTGTATTGGTCTCTATTTTTTTTATTTCCTCTTGTTGACTTGCATGAAACTTGTAAATATTATCGTAAGCCGATTTGATGGCATCTCGCAATTCCTGGCTAACTTGCTGTATGGCCACTTCTACTTCATCTTCGTAAACATTTAAATCTTCTAATTCTACGCCGTCAAATAAGGCGGTATAATGAAATACTGCTTCATCTCCTTTGTTGAATACTTCATTAATTATCGGTTGAACCTGCAGCGACAATTCCTGTCTGTTCCATATGGGGCGTTCCATAATACTTGTCCATTCCAGTCCTTTTTCGGGGTATTTTGCCGTTTGCATAATGTTAAGTTTTTATATATATGATTTAGTCAATGATATGCTCTATCGGCATAACCAATATGCCTTCAGCACCTGCATTTTTAAGTGCATGTATAATCCTCCAGAAATCAGTTTCTGTAATAACAGAATGAACGGAACTCCAACCACTTTGTGCCAAAGGCAAAACTGTTGGGCTTTTTATACCGGGCAGAAGCTGAATGATTTCAGTTAATTTTTCATTTGGTGCATTCAATAAAATATATCTGTTTTTCTTAGCTTTTTTTACAGCTTGCAATCTGAATATCAGTTGATTTAAAAGTTCACTTTTTTCTACGGATAAATGCTTATTGACAATTAATACAGCTTCTGATTGAAATATTTGTTCCACTTCTTTAAGTCCATTGCTTAATAGTGTAGAGCCTGTAGAAACAATATCACAAATGGCATCTGCTAAACCAATGCCGGGTGCAATCTCCACTGAACCGGAAATAACATGAATTTCTGCTTCGATATGTTGCTTGTCTAAAAAGTTTTGTAAAATTTTTGGATAAGAAGTGGCAATAGACTTTCCTCTGATATCAACTATTGACTGATAATCCATACCACGAGGTACAGCTAATGACAAACGGCATTTCCCAAAACCGGGTTTCATCATTTCATCTACTTCTTTACCAGACTCTATCAGTACATTCTCTCCTACTATGCCTATATCTGCCACACCGTCTTGCACATAATCCGGAATATCATCATCTCGCAAAAACAAAATTTCCATTGGAAAATCGTAACAAGTTGCAATAAGTTTACCAATGCTGCTTGGGAAATTAATACCGCATTCATTAATTAATGCTATTGATTCATCACTAAGTCTACCTTTTTTTTGTATGGCCAGTTTTATTTTAGTCATACCTAAAATTACATATTGAATCAGGAATAAAGAGTAAACCATAAAAGTTTGACATAAAATTAAACTTGCTAAAATGCCATTTCGCATACCTGATGAAAATCGTACCTTTGGATAAAAATTCGAGTATGAAGAAATATTTTAGTCTGTTTGTTTTCATTTTATCAATAACATTTGCAAATGCAGCAAGTACGAACACTTACGACAAACAATTTGATACGTACAAAGGAAACTTTATTTTGCGTTTGTGGAAACAATATCCGGAATGGGCTACTGCGATTGGTTTTCATAAATATGATTCAGTATTGAATGTTCCGTCGCAAAAGAAAATACAACAAGACAATGCCTTTACCCTAAAAGAAAAAAGCAAACTAGCAGTTTTTAATGTGAACAAACTGTCTGATTTAAATAAAATCGACTACTATCTTATTGATAATTTTTTGAATAAATGCATATGGGAAAATAACCAATTGAAAAGATGGGAATGGAATCCGGCAGATTATAATGTAGGTGAAGGTTTTGCTTATATCTTATCTGAGAATTATGCACCGCTAAAAAAACGAGTTTCAGATTTGTATATGAAAATGAAAAATGTTCCGGCTTATTACGAAGCGGCGAAGGCAAACATAAAAAATCCTTCAGTAGAACATCTGAATTTGGCTATTGATCAAAATGAAGCCATCATTTCCATTTTTGAAAACGATTTTGCAGACTCTGTTAAAT
>DAOQII010000240.1:0-3959 GCA_035339455.1 Chitinophagales bacterium | reverse complement strand
CACTTTAACAAGGTGGAGGAGTTAAAAGGAGGTGGTTCTGTATAAAAAATCAACTATTATTTTAATTGAAACGCTTATCCCGAACTCAGATAAATAAAAGCAATTACTTAGCTCTGAAATAGAATTCACCTACGATGGAAGAACTATACCAAGGTAACTGTCCGGGTTGGTTTTTCTTTACTTCTGCGGCAACTCCTTTTAATACTTGTTCAATAGAGAGTCCTGATTTTTTAAGTTGGTTTAAAAATGCAGTCGTATATGGCGAATTATAACCATCCCCATCAGAAGCTACATTACCGGGATTAGTAGAAAACGAAATTATTGTTCCTTCAGGAGCATTCATACCCGTAAGTCCATTCCCATTTGATGTAGAACGATTCCAGCTGCGTTCAAAAGGGTTATTACGGCAGGCATCAAGTGCAATTATATTTATTGGGTTTTTAGCAGCTTCCATTTTTGCTAATATCTTGCCTACATTCAGACATTCATATTGTAAATCTTCTTCTACGCCAATTTCAGCATCAATTGGTATGATATAATTTTCTCCTTTTGACTGAATACCATGTCCGGCATAGTACACCATACCGGTAGCATTCTTATTGGATGACAGCATTTGACCAAATTTATTTACCGCTTCATTCATTTGTTTTTTATTACCATTAATTACTGTTGTAACTGTAAACCCGCAATTTTTCAAAGCTTTTGACATTTCTTCTGCATCGTGCACAGGATTAGGCAGTGTTCCGGATGATACATAATTTCCATTACCAATTACTAAGGCAACCCGTGGATTATTGTCGGATGTTGAACTTTCTGGCAACATTAAACTGTTCAGATATGTTTGTGTGCTTGACCCTGAGTTTGTATTAGTGTATTTCGTAGTTGATTCACTTATTGAACCCAACACGGTTACGTACCCCATATTCATGAAAATATTGTCAGCATTGTAGAATGATACTTTGTAAGTGCCCGAATTTTTAAATGTATAGTTACCTACGCATACTTTTTGAGTAGCTGATGTATACAAAGTAATGGTTTCAATAAAATCTTCCTGATTGTCGGTACCGATACTATACACATCCATATACACTTTTGTCGTTTTTATTGCTTTTGCATCTTTGTATACTACCGCAATACTTTTCTTGCCACCTGATAAAAAGAATGTCGTATTACTATTCGACATTTTTCCATTGGCATCCGCATTGTCTGCAAAACTTACGGTTGAATTTTCATAATACCAGGTGTCCACTTTGTCCTTAGTACTAGTAGTGGAAGATGTGGAAGAACTGGATGTTTTATAGTTCATCTTTACAAAAGTGGTCGCAACGTATTCGCCATTGCTATATGCACTGAGTTTGTAATCACCGCCTTCTTTAAATTTGTAATCATAAACAGACCAATCTTTACTATCACTGGTTTCAAAAGTTTTTGTGTCATAGATTGCATATTCGCCTTTAGCATTTTTCTTATCGATAAACAACGATACACTATTTGTTATAGGCTCTCCATTGTCGAATAGGATATAGACATACCCTTTATCGGCGGTAATATCCCATTCATTACCTTTGCCTACAGGCTTTCCATAATCATCATAAGATTCGCAGGTTACAATAGTTTTTTCTGTTTTTTCCTTTTCTCCATCAGCCAGCTTAATAGTGGCATAAGTTACGGCCTCTTCGCCGTTAGAACTTACTGCTGAAATTTTATAATTTCCCGTTTCCGTAAATTTAAAATCATAAGCCGACCATGATTTGTTTTTGTTGATATCAAATGTTTTCGTTTCAAATGGCACATATTTCCCATTTTCATTCTTTTTATCTACATATAGCCATAGGGTGTTTTTTATGTTTTTACCATTGTTATTGTATAGAATATAAACAAACCCTCCAACGCTTTTGATATTCCAAGTAGAATAAATGCCGGTGGCTTTGCCGTAATCATTATAGCTCTCACATAAAACGATGCTTTTGCCGGATGAAGAGCTTGAATTGTCAGATAATTGAAGGCTCTCATAAATAGAGCTGCTATTGTCGTCATTGTCAGTGGTGCTATATGAATTTTTGTAGTTGATATCAGCATATACCGATGCCAGCGTAGAACCAGTGGGTGTAACTGCTGATAATTTATATTTTCCGCTTTCGGTAAATTTGAAATCAAACATGGCCCATTTCTTGTTTGCGCCCAAACTCAGGTTCTCAGTAGCATAAGCAACGTATTTGCTGCTGCTGTTAAGTTTGTCTACATAAAGCAATAGGTTTTCCGTAATTTTTGAACTTCCGTTTCTATAAACAACATATACATTGCCTCCCGTGCTTTTGTCAATGTCCCATGAAGCACCAACACCGCTTGGTGTGCCATCACTGGAATTATAGGTTTCACATAATACAATACTTTTGCTGTTTTGGGCAAAGGTAGTCTGAGCACCCGAAAACCATGTTGCCAATGCTAGTAACGTAAACAGTAAATTCTTCATAGTGATAATTTTTAATGCTAAAATATACAGATTTTTTTTAATGCGCCATACGTGAATTATGGTATTTTTTCAATAATGCATCATTTTGCTTGTGGATAAGATGCTTTTGTAAACGCATATTGTACAAGGCTTATATTGTATTTTTGCTTTTTAAGGAGAAATAATTTCGTCTGCAATTATGATAAAAAATTCTTTTTTTATTTTCTTATTTGAAATGAGTAAAATAGGTTAAAAAGTACGCAAAAGGCAATGTCAAAAAAACAAGATAAAGAAACGCCACTGATGGGGCAATACAACCGTATCAAACAAAAATACCCGGATGCGATTTTGCTTTTTCGAGTTGGCGATTTTTACGAAACATTTGGGGCAGATGCGGTTAAAGCCGCAGAAGTATTAGGCATCGTTTTAACGAAGAGAGCAAACGGCTCGCAAGCGGATTTGGAACTGGCAGGCTTCCCGTATCATGCAGTAGATACTTATTTACCCAAATTGGTAAAAGCCGGATACCGTGTAGCGATATGCGAACAGTTGGAAGACCCGAAAATGACGAAAACCATCGTGAGGCGTGGAGTAACGGAACTAATAACACCGGGAGTTGCTATCAATGATAAAATATTAGATCATAAGTCCAATAATTTTTTAGCGTCCGTTTTTTTTAAAGATGAAAATTGCGGTATTGCATTTTTGGATATTTCCACAGGCGAATTTTTAGTGGCAGAAGGAAATGAAGCGTATTTAGATAAACTATTCCAAAGTTTTTCTCCGACAGAAGTAGTATTTCCAAAATACCAGCAAAAGCGTTTTGCCGGATTGTATGCCAACAAATATTACACATTTGCCATTGACGACTGGGCTTATCAGGATAATTATTTAGAACAAAAATTGCTCTCGCATTTTCAGGTGCAAACACTCAAAGGTTTTGGTTTGGATGAAGTACACTCTGGTATCATCGCAGCAGGTGCTTGTCTCCACTATCTGGCTGAAGCTGAACATAAGAATATCCGCCATATTACTTCCATTGCCCGCATTCAAAATGAAAACTATGTCTGGATAGACCGTTTTACCGCACGCAATTTAGAGCTGATTTCTTCTTTGCATGAAAAAGGTGTACCACTTATTCAAATATTAGATAAGACGATTTCTCCGATGGGAGCACGCTTGCTGAAGCGTTGGATAGTTTTGCCATTAAAAGACATTACGCTCATTAATGAACGATTAGATGCGGTAGAATATTTGATACGAGAACAAGATAAATTGCACGAGCTGCAAGATTACATTAAACAAATCGGCGATTTAGAGCGTTTGATTTCTAAAGTACCCTTAGGTAAAATTAACCCGAGAGAAGTCATACAATTGCAACGGGCATTAACGGCTATTGTGCCCATAAAAGAAATTTGCCAAAACTCACAAAATAACGGTTTGCGAAAAATTGGTGAACAATTGCAACCTTGCAGTTTTATTAAAGATAAAATACAGCAAACTATTG
>DAOQII010000239.1:0-3965 GCA_035339455.1 Chitinophagales bacterium | reverse complement strand
CCATTTCCAAGGTTTCGCAAATATCATTCACACTCATTTTATTGTTGCCGCGCAACATATTTATTATAGCCAGCCGAGCCGGATGAGCAATTGTTTTTAAAATAACAGCAGCTTTCTCCAGCTTATCGTCTTCTAAAAAAGGTAATTGGACTGTTTGCATATTGTAAAATGTTCATACAAAGATATGTAAATATTTTCATATTCACAAGTACATAGTAAATTATTTGTTCAAAATCAAATTTTGTCAACGGATTTCTTCGATTTCTCCTTGTTCACTCAGGAGAAGAATACGCGAAGGTTTTTTATAATCTGATGTATCAAAAGCAGAATCTACGATAATATCCACTTGCTTTTTAATATCGTCACTAATGTCTGAAAACTGAAACGGACTGGTTTGCCCGGATAAATTTGCTGATGTACTAACCAAAGGAGCATCAAGATATCTGATTACCTGATGACAAAAACGATGATTGGGAATACGTACTCCAATACTCCCATTTTCTGCCAGTATAAATTTTGGCAGATGTTGAGTATAAGGAAAAATTATTGTTGTAGGCACTGTTGATTCCTGTAATAAGTGTTGCAGCTCTTCACTTAACAGCTTCGGCAAATGGATGTATCTTGCAAGCATCTCCCAATCGCTTACCAGTAAGATCATGCTCTTTTGCTTTGGTCTGTTTTTTATGGAAAATACCTGATTTACAGCTACTTCATTTAATGCAGAGCAACCAAGTCCCCAAATAGTATCCGTAGGATATAATATTGTTTTCCCATTGTGAAGAGCCTGAGCGATATCCTGTATATATGCATTTTGGTTCATAAACAATATCATCAAAGATAAAGGTTTACATATTAAAGGTTTAATACTAACTATTTTAGTTTTGACTCACATCAATTTTATCGAAAAACTGTAAAATAAAATATATGGTACATGCAACGCTTTTAGTTTAAATAACAACTATAATGAAAAGTTTAATAATGAAAAAATCAATTTTTATATTAAGTTTTTTCTTAATTTCTTATAGTTTTGCTGCTTCACCTGTAATAAAGCGAGAAGGAATTATTTTCAGGCAGCAAATTACCAGAGTGACAAAGATTAACATCCCGGAACTCAACCGTGATGTGGTGATTTGGAGGAGTCTGGTGGAGCTAAAAAACACCAGTAATGACGATGTGGCAGTAAACCGCCCCAGTTATTTTGGGTATTACTATGCCTACCTCAACCCTATGCAAATTGAAATTGTGCAGCATGCCGTACCACAATATGTACTGGCAACGGCTTATAAAAACTACGTGGTAGAAAAAGTAAAAATGCTGGAAGCAAACCAGAGCTTACTGAGTGAGAAATATTATGCAACTTTCGACAATATTGACTTGAATAATGAGATTGCTGCATGGGACATGAGTTATATCTTTAACAGATAAAATCAGTATCATTGGGGAATGAGATCATTTGGCGGCGCCTTCGGCGCCGCCAAATTTTTTTTACTCTCTTTTTTTTACCTTTGTGTTATGCTCGTTTATAATATCACGTTTAAAGTCGATTTGGACAGTAGCGTTTCATTTCTTGATTTTTTAGAACAATACACGGCGGAACATGCTCTTGACTTTGAATTATTCCAATTAGCCAATGTGGATGACAGTGACGGATTTACCTATTGTCTGCATCAAAAATTTTCGGATCTGGGAACTTATAACCGGCACATTGTTGTTATAGACAGGAAATTTAAGGAACAAATTATTGAAAAATATGGCGATAAGGTCTTATTTTTCGGTAGCATTTTAAACAAAGTAAAATAATTATATGCCAGGAATTTATCTTATTTCTATCTTGATTTTCGGTGTTAGTTTTCTTGCCAGCACCATGCTGAAACGCCGTTTCCAGCAATATTCTGAAATTCCGTTGAATCTGACCGGAAAAGAAGTAGCAGAGCGAATGCTGTATGAAAATGGCATTCATGATGTCAAAGTGGTTGCTGTAGGTGGTGCTCTAACCGACCATTACAATCCGGCAACAAAAACTGTAAACCTGAGCGACTGGGTATATGCACAAGCTAATGTAGCTGCTGCTGCAGTGGCTGCTCATGAATGTGGACATGCCGTGCAACATGCTACTGCTTATAATTGGTTGACCATGCGCTCCAAATTAGTGCCAGTAGTACAATTCAGTTCTAATATAGTGCAGTGGATTATCATGGGCGGGTTGGCTGTTTTGGCATTTACTAAAGGTCAAGTGCCTTGGGTTCTGCTATTAGGTATTATTCTTTTTGCCATTACTACACTCTTCAGCTTTATTACTTTGCCTGTAGAGTTTGATGCTTCTGCACGTGCCATACAGTGGATAGACAGATCCGGTATAATGCCATCTAAAGATTTGGGTAAAGCTAAAAATGCATTAAACTGGGCAGCATCAACCTATGTAATCGCAGCATTAGGCTCATTAGTAACCTTGCTGTATTACATTTCTATCTTTATGGGTGGTCGCCGAAGGGACTAATCTTCAAAACGCAGGTGCTTGATTGTTGTGCTGCGATTCATCAATTGACGCAAGGATTCGATGCCTATTTTTATGTGTAATTCTACATAGTTAGACGTAACTGCTTTATCGCTTTGTTCAGTTTTAACCCCTTCCGGTATCATAGGCTGATCGGAAACAAGCAATAATGCACCTATCGGAATTTCATTGGCAAAGGCTACAGAAAATAACGTGGCAGTTTCCATATCAATGGCCATAGCACGTATTTTGCGCAAGTATTCTTTAAATTCCTCATCATGCTCCCATACCCGACGGTTGGTGGTATAAACCGTTCCCGTCCAGTAGTCTTGCTGGAATTCTCTGATGGTAGTAGAAATTGCTTTTTGCAAGGCAAATGACGGCAAAGCCGGCACTTCGGGCGGGAAATAATCATTGGAAGTGCCCTCACCTCTGATAGCTGCAATGGGCAACACAAAATCACCAATTTCATTCTTCTTTTTCAATCCTCCGCATTTGCCTAAAAATATTGCTGCCTTTGGCTGGATAGCTGAGAGTAAATCTATCATCGTGGCTGCAAGCGGGCTTCCCATGCCAAAATTTATAATAGTGATATTATCTGCAGTAGCCGTTTGCATGGGTTTATCTAAACCCATTACTTCAACTTGATTCCAGGAAGCAAAAAGATGAATATAATTGGAAAAATTTGTGAGGATAATATATTCTCCAAAATCCTCTAATGCTCTGCCAGTGTAACGAGGCAGCCAGTTTTTTACTATTTCATCTTTAGATTTCATTCGCTTACCTGATTGTTATTTCCTTTATCCCGCATTTTCAAATTAAACATAACCGGCAGCACTACTTTTTCTTTGATTGTTTTTCCATTTTCTGTGGCCGGTATCCATTTCGGCATCAATTTTACCACGCGTAATGCTTCTGCATCTAACACGGGCCATGATGATTTTTGAACGGCGAAATCACTAAGGCTGCCATCTGTATTTACAAAGAATGCAATCAATGTTTTGCCTTGCCATCTATTTTTATTTGCCTCAGGCGGGTAACTGATATTTTTAGAAAGAAAAGCTACTAGTTGCTGTTCTCCACCCGGGAATTGTGGCTTGGTCTTATCTTGTGCAAAGAGTAAGAAAGAAGCACCTATTCCTATTAAAAGCAATATCTTTTTCATGTTTCGATTTTTAAGGGAAAACGCCCAATTCCAAATAAGCTGTCCCGATTTTATTGAGTGCATTCACGAAAGCAGCCGTACGTATAGTTTTGATTTTTTTCTTTTTCCAAATCTCGTGGATGGCTTCATAAGAATGTATCATCGTGTCTTCCAATCCCGAACGTACAATATCAATTTCTTGTGCACCATGTATGATTTCTTTTTCTTTGGCTGAAATTTTTCTACCTGTATTTTTTTCAATCAATTCTACCAAGGTAGAAAATGTTGATTCCTGAAAACGGTGTTCCATACGGCCGAAACGCACGT